>JACRDN010000023.1 GCA_016218575.1 Elusimicrobiota bacterium | reverse complement strand
CATTTCCCTGGGTGACCACCTCTTTGCTATTCTTCATTTGAGCGTAACCTCCTTGGTGGGCCAGTTCAAGCTGGCCTCTTTTGATTTCCTCAACCAAAGGTTACGCTTTTTGCTTTTTCTCCATCAAACGGGACGCGGCCGCCTGCCGCGTCACGACTTGAAGCGGCGAGCCGCTGGCCCCGGCCAAGGCCAGGGCCAGGACTCCGGTCATCCAGAATTGGTGGAAGGCGAGCAAAACCGGATCGGCCTCGGCCTTGACGAAGCGATCCGTGGCCAGAAGGTGCCCGGCATAGGTCATGGCCGCGAGCAAGGTGAGGGCGTCGCCCCTGTTGAACCCACGGATTCCGCCGGTCAACAGCCACAGCCCGGCGAAAGCCAAAGCCGAGCAGGCCCACTGGCGGGAGCTCGGCCGCTTGCGGTGAAAGAGCAGCATGAAGGCCGGCACGAATACCACGAAGAGCCCGGTGATGAAGCCCGAGTTGGCGGCACTCGTATATTTGAGGCCCGCGGTCTGGGACAAGTAAAGAACGGCGAGAAGAAGAGCTAAAAAAAAGGCCTCTTTCATCCACTCCGCCTCCCGGGAGCGGCGCAGGACCCAGGGAAGAAGCAGCGCCGCGGAAAGCAAGAAGCGGTAGGCCACCAGGACGTCCCATGACACGGACGAGAGCGTCCCCTTGACCAGGTAGAAGGTCGACCCCCAGACGGCCGCGCAGTAGAAAAGTCCTACTTCGTCGAGGAGTGGAGGCAAGGGTTTTGCGCGCAATAGACCAGGTTCACCAAGATCATGGCCCGCGTCACCTGGCCGATGCGGTTGTCCGGAAAAGTCGCGTGCGCGGCCTTGAGCTTGGGGGACAGGGCGTCGAAATTGCCCTGGTAGGAGATGTCCACCACCGCGGCCCCGGGCTTGATCCAGGAGGAATCCAAGGAGAAGCCCGGATCGGGCACCGCGGTCACCACGATGTCGGCACGGCGCACGCAAGCCTCGAGGTCCTCGGGGCGGGTCTTGTCGCAGCATTTGACGGCCGTGGCGCCCAGGTTCTCGAGCATGAGCCCGAGAGGTTTTCCCACCCGCATGGAGTTGTTCACGACGGCCGCGAAGGCCCCATCGAGGGAAATCTCACAGCGCTGCAGCATCTTCACCACGGCCTTGGCCGTGGCCGGGACCACGCATTTGACCCCGCGGGTCTGGTCGAGGAAGCGCTTGAACTTGATGAGATAGCCCAAATTGATGGAGTGCAGGCCCTCGACGTCCTTGAAGGGAGACACCAAATCCATGACGTCCTCCTCGGCGACCGCGCCGCCGATGGGGTAGAAGACCATGATGCCCGTGACCTTCTTGTCTCCGTTGAGGCGAGGGATCAGCTTCAGGAGCTCTCGCTGGTCCGCGACCTCCAGGCTCTGCAGCTTGATCCCCAGCTTTTCCGCGTCCTTGGCGATCAGGTCCCGGTACTGAAGGGAGCCCGCGTTCACATGGGACTTGACCAGGACCGTGGAAAGGCAGGGTGTGAAGTTCAACGTGGCCAGCTCCCGGGAGACCCAATCGAGGAATTCCTGGGCCGCGCTCCGGCAATCGAGGATAGCAGGCATTTCTTTAATATATATCATACTGAATGTGAAACGAAATCGCCCCCGTCTGGACATGCTTTTGGTGGAGCGCGGCTTTTTCGCGACCCGGACCAAGGCCCAGGCCGCGGTGATGGCGGGGCAAGTCCTCGTGGATGGGCGCCCCCAGACCAAGCCCGGAACCCCCACACCCGCCGAGGCCCGCCTCGAGGTCCTGTCCCCCTGCCCATACGTCTCCCGCGGCGGCCTCAAGCTCGAGGCCGCACTCCGGCATTTCCCCCTCCAGGTCCGGGGCCGAGTCTGCCTCGACCTCGGCGCCTCGACCGGAGGATTTACGGATTGCCTCCTGCAGAACGGAGCGGCCAAGGTCTACGCCATAGACGTGGGCCGAGCCCAGCTCCACGACAAGCTGCGCAGGGACCCTCGGGTCGCGAGCCTGGAAGAGACCCACGCCCGGGACTTGCGGCCGGAGCTCTTCGATCCCCGACCGGATCTTTTGACGGTCGACGTCTCCTTCATATCCTTGACCAAGGTACTCTCCCCGGCAACGAAATGCCTCAGATATCCCTTCGAGGCCTTGGCCCTCATCAAGCCGCAATTCGAGCTGGAGCCGAAATTGGTCCCCAAGGGCGTGGTCAAGAGCCCGGAAAGCCGCCAAATGGCCATAGAGCGCGTGCGCGCCGTCCTGCCCGACCTCGGCGTGGCGGAGCTCGGCCTCCTGGAGTGCCCGGTCCACGGCCCCAAGGGCAACGTGGAGTTTTTCATCTACTTAAAATCCGTCTCGAATTAAGTATACTGTCACCGAATTCCCGAATTCCATGGAAGAATCCTTGGTTTCGCTCGAACAGCCCATTATTGACACGCGCGGAGCCATACAGCCCCTGGTCGAGCGGGCCATGAAAAGCGCCATGCTCATCAACTCGGTCAAGGGTGCCGTGCGCGGCAACCACTACCACCTCACGGACTGGCATTACTGCTATATGCTCTCGGGAGAGATGGAGTACCACCACCGCCCGGTGGGCAGCCAAGAGGCGCCAAAAATCCTGGTGGTGAAGGCCGGCCAAATGATTTTCACCCCGCCCCAAGTGGAGCACGCCATGAGATTCCGCCAGGACACGGCCTGGCTCACTTTGTCCCGCAACGCGCGCGACCAGAAAGCCTACGAGGCGGACATCGTCCGCATCCCCCTCATTTGAATTCGGTGACAGTTATCGAACTCTGCCGCCGCAGGAAGGACTGCCGGCTCTGCGCGAGCAAGGACCTCGAGCTCGTGTTCTCGCTCACCCCTACGCCCCCGGCCAACGCCTTCGTCCCGGCCTCGCGAAAGGACGTTTCCCAACCCTCGTTCCCGCTCGACCTCTTCTTTTGCCGGAACTGCTCGCACCTCCAGCTCCTGGACGTGGTGGACCCATCCTACCTTTTCGAGAACTACGTCTACGTCTCGGGGACCTCCCCGGTCTTCGTCAACCATTTCAAGAATTACGCCGCGGACTTGATCAAGCGCTACGGCCTGCGGTCGGGGGACTTCGCCCTCGATATCGGCTCCAACGACGGGACCTTGCTGGGCTTTTTCAAGGAAGCGGGCCTGCGCGTCCTCGGCGTGGACCCCGCCAAGGACATCGCGGCGACGGCCGCGCGCAAGGGAATAGAAACCCGGGCCGCCTTCTTCACCCCGGAGCTCGCGCGCCAAATCCGGGAAAGCCACGGCCCGGCGCGAGTGGTCACGGCCAATAACGTGTTCGCCCACGCCGATGACTTAAAGGCAATCCTGGCGGGGGTCAAGGAGCTCATGACGCCCGACGGCATCTTCGCCTTCGAGGTGTCATATCTAGCCGACGTCTACACCAAGACCCTCTTTGACACCATCTACCACGAGCACGTGGCCTACCACGCGGTCCGGCCCCTGCGGAGCTTCCTCAAGACCAACGGCCTCGAATTGATCGAGGCCCTGCGTGTGGAGTCCCACGGAGGCTCCCTGCGCGGCATCTCGCAATTGGCGGGGGAACCGCGCCGCCCCGGCGCCTCGGTCGCCGAACTCGTCGCCCTAGAGACCGATATCGGCTTGGACAAGCCCGAGACCTACAGGCGCTTCGCCCGGGACATCTCCGCCCGCAAAACCGAGCTCCTCTCTCTTCTCACGCGCCTAAAGACCGAGGGAAAAAAGGTGGCGGGATTCGGCGCCCCGGCCAAGGCTACGACCCTCATGCATCATTTCGGGCTCGGCCCCGAGTTCATCGACTTCATCGTAGACGACAGCCTCCTAAAGCAGGGGCTCTTCTCCCCCGGGTACCACATTCCCATCCTCCCCTCCTCGGCCATAGCCGAGAGAAAGCCCGACTATCTCCTGATCCTCGCCTGGAATTTCGCCGAGTCCATCATGGCCAAGCAAAAGGCCTTCCATGAGGGCGGGGGGCACTTCATCGTGCCCTTGCCCAAGGTGGAGGTGAAGTAATGTCCGCTTTCCTCCTCAAAAGCGATATCCAGGAAATTGGAGAGAATCTGGGAGCGCAGGCCCGCGAGCTCTCCGGAAAAACCATACTTCTCTGCGGCGGCCAGGGATTCCTAGGACGCTATTTCATCGAAACCTTCCGCTGGCTCAACCAAAACAGGCTCAAGAAGCCCTGCAAGTTGGTGGTCCTAGACAATCTCATCACGGCCGGAAAGGCCGGGGCCAAGGTTAAGCCAGAACCCAACATCCGCATCGTCCTGCACAACATCATCGAGCCCATGGATTTCAGGCCGCGGGTAGACTACATACTCCAGGCCGCCGGGATCGCGAGCCCCTACTACTACCGTGCCTATCCCCTCGAGACCTTGGAGGTCGCGACACAGGGCACGAAAAACATGCTTGACCTGGCCCGCAAGCGCGGGGCGCGAATACTTTTCTTCAGCTCGAGCGAGATCTACGGAGACCCGGATCCCAAATACGTTCCGACCCAGGAGAGCTACCGCGGCAACGTCTCCTGCCAGGGCCCGCGCGCCTGTTACGACGAGAGCAAGCGCCTGGGCGAGACCCTCTGCTACATCTATCACCAGAAATTCGGGGTCTCGGCCAATATGGTCCGGCCCTTCAACGTCTACGGCCCCGGCATGCAGGAGAGCGACTACCGGGTCCTGCCCAATTTCGCGAGCTGCATCAAGGCGGACAGGCCGCTCAATATCTATGGGACGGGCAAGCAGACCCGCACCTTCTGCTATGTCTCGGACGCCATCGTGGGCTTCCTGCGCATTCTTCTGAGCGGCACGCCTGGCGAGGCCTACAACATCGGCAACCCGAAACCCGAGATTTCCATGATGGAGTTGGTGAGAAAGGTCGAGGCCGTCCTGGGGCGCCCGATCAAGCACCGGATCGTCTCCTACCCCGACAGCTACCCGGCCGATGAGCCCAACCGCCGCTGTCCCGACATCACCAAGGCGTGCCTCCAACTCGGCTACGCGCCCAAGGTTCCGCTGGAGGAGGGTCTGCGCCGGTTTCTGAAGTGGGCCGACTCCGCCTACACCGGCGAAAAATCGGCGTGAGCCCGCTGCGCTTGGGCCTGGTCGGGGCCGGGCCCTGGGGCCGGAACTACATCCGGACCCTCGCCCAGATGGGGGGCGCAGTCTTGGCTCGAGTGGCGAGCCGCAACCCCGAAACCCCCAAGCTCGTCCCGCCGTCCTGCGCGGCAAACGCGAACTGGCGGGAGTTGATCGAGGCCGGGGATCTGGACGGACTCATCCTCGCAGTGCCGCCGAAGCTGCACTTCGAGATCGCCTCGGCCGCTCTGGAGGCCAAGCTCCCCGTACTCGTCGAGAAACCCTTGGCTCTGGATCCGCGCCAAGCCCAAGACCTTCTCACCAAGACCCGCCAAGGCGGAGCCTTTGTCCTGGTCAATCACATTCATCTCTTCCATCCGGCCTACGCCGCCTTGAAAGCCGCGGCTTCCTCCTTGGGCCCGGCGCGCCTCATTCAATCCGCCGGAGGCAACCGCGGGCCTTACCGGCCGGGGCTTCCCCCCTTGTGGGATTACGCCCCGCATGACCTGGCCCTATGCCTTGACTTCGCCGGGCGCAAGCCCTCCGACGTCGCGGGCCGCAAGGAGCCAGGCGCCGGCCCCGGGGAGAATTGGGACATCGATCTCCGGTTTTCCGGAGGGCTCGAGGCCCATATCCGGGCCGGCAACGCCTTTGACCGCAAGGAGCGCCGCTTCGAGGTTTACTTCGAGGGAAAAGCCTTGGTCATGGACGATACCACAGCGCAAAAACTGACGCGCCACGGCCTCGAAAACGGTCGCCTCGGTCCGGGAGAGCCCCTGCCTTACGCCTCCGCTTCCCCTCTGCTCTGCGCGCTGCAGACCTTCATCGCGGGAATCAATTCGGGCTCCAAGGATATTTCTTCCGTCCAGATGGGGGTTGAGGTGGTTGAGGTTCTTGCGGGGATTGCCCGCTGAAATCGAGCGGCGAGGCTTTAGGCCCTGTCAAGTAATAATATGATCAATTTGGCCAAGCGATTTTGGAGCGAGACAAGGAGCAAGGAGCGAGCATACCCGCAGCGGTATGTGAGCGACGAGCGACGCGATCGCAGCCCAAAAGCGCTCGGCCCCTTCGGCCCCTCTCCAAGAATACTGGAAGGGGCCGTCCCTTCCAATATTTTGGAAAGGGACGGGGAGGCCCGAGCTTGAGACGAGTTCGAGGCGCGACGAGGGAGCATAGCGGCAGCTATGTGACCAAGGAGCAACGAAGAACTCGGCCAAGCTCGGGCCTCCAAATTGATCATATTATTACTTGACAGGGCCTTAGGCCTATTTGGCAGCCGCTTTAAAAGCTTTATCGGCCTCTCGGGCCTCCGCCATGAGGGACTCTGCGGAAGCGACGCGATCGGAAGTCAGCAGCTTGGAGGAATCCAAGGCTTCGCTTTCAACTCGGCGTAGCAGTTGGAACAGGCGGGCGGCCCACCTCTGCGCCTCAGCGTGCTCGGGCTTGGGATCGCTTAAAAGCGGCTTGTAGCGCCGCAGGTCCTCCCGGACCCGCCGGCACTCCGACAGAAGATCGCTCCCCCGCTTCTCGAGAGGCTCGGGATAATACAAGCGCATGAGCCCGCCGGCCTCGACCTTGAGCTTGCAGTAGCCGGCGGGCGCGTCCAGGTAGGGGCGCTTGCGGACGCGGGGGTCCTGATAGATCGGATAGAGGTCTCCCCGCGGAGCGTAGACGTATCCACCCTTCGCAAGCAAAGTTTTGGCGACCTCGCGCAGGAAGACCGGCCCGGCCTCGCCCTCGCAAATGCCGCAGCCCTCGAATTGAATCACCGCTCCCGGGGCGAAGACCCTGCTCTTGCCTTCAAATTGCCAAATCGACCAGTCTGCCATGGCGTGCATCTCTCCGCAATTGCCGTGGCCGCCTAACAACAAGGTGCCCACGCGGTAATTCTTGGCGTAAAGATCATCGAGCGTCTGCGCCAGTTCCCCCGGCGTGTCGCAGCGCGCGAAAAGGGCCGTGCCTTCGTACGAGGAACGATCGAAGCTCTCCTTCTCGAAGGGCTCCAAGGATAGATCCGCGCCCAGACCGCGCAGGGGACTGAAGGTCCACAACAGGATGGGCCGGTCCGAGCGTTTAAGCCGGGACTCGACCAGGAGGCACCTCTCGGGCTCGGCTACGATCTTCTTGCCCACGGGGCCCGCCTGAACGGACGAAACGTAGAGACAAAGCGCGGCCAAGCCGAACATGCCGGAAGGATACTGCCGCCGGCCGCAGCGCGCAAGGCCCATATTTCATCCATTGACCCCCTCGCCATTGCCTGTTAAAATTGGAAGGTGAGACTCCTTCTGGTCCCAGACCCGACCTCACCCAATAGCGAGGACGCTTTCTGCCGCGAGGTGGCCAAGCGGGCCGCCGCGAAAGGCCACCATTGCGAGACCCAGGCGGTTCCCAACGGGCCTTTGGAAGCGACCCTGGACTTCCTGGCTGCCACGGACTTTTCCGCAGGCGCCGACTTCGTCCTCGTCAACAGCCTCCAGCCCGCCGCTCTTATGGCGGCCTGCACCTCCGGCAGGCGGGTCGCGGTCCGCCTCATCGACTCCTACGCCTCTGCCTCACCCCAAGCCTTGGCCGAGGTTCAGCGCCTGGCCCTCATGGCCGACCTCATCCTCGTCCCCACGCAGTATCTCCTGGCGGTGGTCAAGGGCTGGGGCGTCAACGCCTCCGTGCGGGTGGTGCCCTATGCCTACGACCAGATCCGGGCCCAGCAGATCGCGGTGGTGACGGCGCGGGCCGCGCGCCCAGACGGTTTTCCCCTGGCGGCCTGCCAGCCCCTCAACGAGGCCACCCGGTCGAGCCTCGAAACTTTCTTCCTCGCCATGGCCCGGCTGCGCCTGGACTGGCACTTGAATCTGATCGGCGCCGGCCCGGCCTTGCCCGGGCTCAAGGCCAAGGCCAAGCAGCTTCTCATCGAGGATAGAATCACCTTCCTCGGGCGCATGCCCCACGACAAGACCATGGAGTATTTCCGAGCGGCCAAGGCCTACGTGGATCCCTACGGCTTGGATGGATTTCCCACCATGGCCCTCTACGCCATGGCCGAGGGCTGTCCGGTGATCGCTGCGCGCACGGGACCCGTCTTGGAGCTCGTGGAGGACCACAAGAACGGCCTGCTCTTCTCCGGGGGAGAGGCCCAGGCCCTGGCGGAAGCCGTCGTCACCCTTTCCTCGGTGCAGGGCCTGGCCCTGCAATTGATTTCCCAAGCGGTCCGCACCGTCGAGCTTCACTCCTGGAACAGCACGGTGAACGCCGTTTTCTCGGGCTTGGAGAGCCTGGAATGATTTGCTCGCTCATGCTGGACTTGGACGACTCCAGTGATTTCCCCGGAAACACCGGAACGGCCCTGGGCCGGCCCCTGGCCGCCTATCCCTTCATGGCGGCCCGGTCTTGCGCGCAAATCCACCGCAATTTCGTCCTCACGGACTCGCCGCCGGTCAAGGCCGTGGCTCTGCAGTACGGAGGCATCATCATCGATCCGCCGCCGGGGCGCTCCCTCCACGAGATCCCGGCCGAGGAGCAGCTTTGGCACGGCCTCCAAGCCCTGCAGGCCGACCTCAAGCGCGAGGACGAGGCCTTGGAGCTTCTCCTCCTCTTCTTCTCCAACGCGCCCGCTTTAACCGGGAAAATTCTTGAACAGGGCCTCGACGTTCTGCACGATCGCCCGGAGCTTGACTCCGCGGCGAGCGTCTCTCCCCGCAACCGCTTCAATCCCTTCCTTGCCCGCAAGGAGAATTCCGAGGGACTTTTGGACCCCTTCATTCCCGAGGGCCTCGTCCCCAGCGGAGACATCTACTACCCGGATTGGGGCGCGCAAATCCTGAGATCGCGCAATTTGGAACAGCTGGGCCCCCCGCCCTACACGAGAACCTGGCCGTGGCTAGGCAAGCGGGTATTCCCCCTCAAGCGCTGGAGCCCCGGTCCCATAGACTTCCAATGGCAGGTTCCCGCCCTCGAGCTCTGGCTCCAGAAGAACGGGGTCGCCAACGTCTCATCCGCGCGAGAGCCCCAGCTCAAGCCCCAGCCGGCTCCAAAAACCAGGCCCTAATTTGAGCTGGACCATCGCCTCCCTCCTCATATGGACCGTGGCTCTGCGCCGGGCTTGGCGAAAATCCTGGGTGGTGTCCGGATCGTGGCTTCTCTGGCTCGCCTGGATCGCCCTCTCCTTGGCCGCCTCAAGCCAGCCCCTCAAGGGACTCGAGCCTCTCTCCCGTTGGGCGACTTTCGTCGCCTTCTTCAGCCTCGCCGCCGCTTGGGGCGAAAGAGAACGCCGCATCTGGTTTTGGGGTTTGTCCCTTTCCGGAGCGGTCCTCGCCTTGGCCGCGCTCTGGACGGGCAGGATCAATGGGATATTCTCAGAGACCATGGTCGGGCTCCTCCCTCCCTATTACAACTATACCGTCTTCGCCGAGGCCGCGGCCTTCGCCGCGGTTTTCGCCGCCTTGATCCATCGCGAAAGGCCCGGGAAGTATCTGCGCTGGCTCATGCTAGGACTGCTTGCACTGCTCCTGTCCTGCCTCATACTCGCCCGGGCGCGGGGCGGAATCCTGGTTGTCTGCGCCTCGAGCCTCCTCGTCGCTCTCAGGCATCCCCGCGCCGAAGGCCGGGCCTGGCTCTTGGGAAGCCTCGCCCTGGGGGCGGGAATCTTGGCCGCGGGGATTCTGCTCCTGCGCGGGGCCTCGCCCGCCTATTTCCTGAAGCTCGACAAGGCCTTCCGCAGGCCGCATATCTGGAGGGCCGCCCTGCAAATCACGCAAGACCATCCGATTTTCGGCGAGGGGCCTGGGAATTTCGAAGCAGGGTTTCTCCGCCACAACTTCCCGTCCAACTACGGCCAGGCCAATTACCAATTCACCTCGGCCTATGCCCACGGCGAATGGCTGCAGGCCGCGGCGGAAACGGGCTGGGTCGGTCTGGCACTCCTCCTCCTGGCCTTGGCCGGAACTCTGCGCCGCCTTCCCGCGCCTGGAAAGACAAGCCTCCCCCAAGAAACCGCCATGGCGGCCTTGGCCGCCATGGGACTGCATCTTATGATAGACAACATGCTGCATGTTCCCACCTTGGGGCTTCTCTTTTTCTCAGCTTTGGCCTGCGCGACCGGACCCGAGGCAAAGAGCGCCCTCCCGGTTTGGCCGCGGGCCTCCTGGATGATTTTTTCCTGCGCGGGGCTGGCCCTTTCGGCCCTCGCCTGGATTCCGAGCTCCCTCGGGAGGAGATATGCCCAGGGCCTCGAGCGGGAGACGGACGCCGCCAAGCGCCTGGAGCTCGCTCAAAAATCCGTCCATCTGTTTCCGGCCGATTCGTACCTGCGCGAGACCATGGCCCGGGAGTGGATGTCCCTGAATCCGCCGCGCCCGGACGAGGCATTGAAGGAATTGGAAACGGCCTCGCAGCTCAACCCCACCAACGCCCTGTGCCTGGGCATGCACGCCGAAATCCTGCGCGGCTACAGGCGCTGGGCCGAAGTCCTGGCCCTGGCCGAGGAGGCCCTCCGCCTCGAGCCCAATTACCTGCGCGCCAGGTTCATGCGCGCCGAGGCCCTGGCCCGCCTCGGGAGGAATAGCTTGGCCCAGGCCGAGCTCGCCGAGCTCGACCGCCGCCGGCGCCTCCTCGAAGCCGGCGGCTTCTACCGCTCGACCAGCAACCACTACGAGCTCATGATCGGTGCCCGCTAGGGTGCCAGTCATTTACATTCTTAACTTGCTAAACTTCAAGTTAAGTTAGTTAAGAATGTAAATGACTGGCACCATACTGGGATTCATTCCGGCGCGGAAGGGGTCGAAGGGCTTGCCGGGCAAGAACGCTCGGCTGTTGGGCGGGATGCCCTTGGTCGCGCATACGATACGCGCGGGGCTGACCTCGAAATGCCTTGACCGGCTCCTGGTGAGCACGGACTCGCCCGCAATCGCCCGAATCGCCAAGGACCACGGGGCCGAGGCGCCGTGGCTGCGTCCCGCGAAGCTCTCCACGGACCGAGCGGCTGTCGTGGACGCGGTGCTCGACGCCTTGGAACGCCTGGAAAAAAAAGGCTACTCTCCCCAGGCGGTACTATTGCTTCAACCGACCTCGCCCCTGCGTCTGCCGCGGACCATCAAAAAAGCGGTGGAGCTTTTTCGAAAATCCGGAGGGGAAAGCGTGCTCTCGGTCGTGCCCGCTCAAGACCATCCGCAGTGGTGCTACAAGGTCAAAGACGGCGTCCTTTCTCCCTTCCTTCCTCCCCGCCCCCCGGCCCCGCGCCAGGCGCTCGAGCCAGCCTACGTCCTTGACGGCTCGATCTATCTGGCCACGGTCGAGACCCTCAAGAGCCGCCGCTCCTTCCGAAGCCTCAAGCCCAAGGCCCTCTTGATTGCTCCGGAGGAGTCGTTGGACATAGACACCCAGGAGGATTGGGATGAGGCCAAGAGGCGCTTAGGGCTCTAGGACGCTCGGGGGCTCCTCCGCGGTAGTCACCAATATCACGGAGCCGACCACGATGGCGCTTCCCGCGAGAATATAGCCGTCCACGCGCTCGTGGGCGAAGAGCCAGCCGAGAAAGACCGCCACGACGGGGTTGACGAAGGCGTACGTGGAGACCTTGGAGCTCGGCACGTGCTTGAGAAGCCAAATATAGGCCGTGTAGCCGATCCAGGACCCGCCCGCCACCAGGTAAAGCACGGCACCCGCGCCGCGCGCCGTCCACACGGCGCGCCCCACGTCCTCGAACAGCAGGGCGAAGGCCAGGTTGCCGAGCCCCGCGAAGAACACCTGCCAGGCCGCGGCCCCGAGGAGGTCCCCCCGCGCGGCTTGCCAGCGCTTGGACAGGATCGAGCCCAGCGCCCAGCTAAACGAGCCTCCCAAGAGCCCCAGCGACCACCATAGCTGCCTGGCTTCCAGGACATCGGCCGCCGCGAGCTTGGGCCAGAGGA
Source organism: Elusimicrobiota bacterium (assembly GCA_016218575.1). Classification (NCBI taxonomy): domain Bacteria; kingdom Pseudomonadati; phylum Elusimicrobiota; species Elusimicrobiota bacterium. The sequence continues at coordinate 152,953 of JACRDN010000023.1, read as the reverse complement.
GCACCGCGATGCCGGCGATTCCCGATCCCAAGCCGAGAAGGGCGCGCCCCGTCACGCGGTGGCCGAGTAGCAGGGAATCCAGAACCACGAACCAAAGCGGGGTGCTGGCCACGATGAGGGACGCGTAGCCAGACGGCACCACTCTCTCGGCGTAGGACAAAGTCAGGTTTCCCCCCATGAGCAAAAGCAGGCCGATAACGGCCAGGCGGAGGAGCTGTTCCCCGCCGTAGCGGAGCCTCTTGCCCGAGGCGGCGCACCAACCCAGCATGGACAGGCCAGCGATCAGGAAGCGGACCGCGCACATGAGCCCCGGCGGAATGTGCTCGACCGCTATGCGTATGCCGAGGTAAGTGGACCCCCAAAAGAAATAGACGAGCGCGAAGGCGAGCGTGGATCTCAATTCCACCCGGACGCTCATCTGACAGGGGCCGCCGGAATCGCCGTGGGCGCGATCAAACGATCGAAGTTGGAACGCCCCTGGTAGAATTGTACCGGCACACCGTCCGGGTCCGTGACCGCGAATTTGCGCAATCCATCATTCGAGATGGCGATCGCGGGCACGTCCTTGAAAAGGCCGTTTTGGGTCAGCCTCTCGCGGAAATCCTCCAGGTCGGCGACCTCGAAGGCCAGGTGATCCGGCCGCTTGGCGGGCTCTCCCTCCGTGACGTTGCGAAATTCAAGGAACTCCAAAGTGAAAGTTCCTCCGGGGACGCGGGCGAATGCGATGCGATAGCGGTCGGCGTCATAATAGCCAAGCAGCTGGAATCCAAGGCCATTCACGTAGAAGCGAATGGATTCCTCGAGACTTCGCACCGGCAGTCCTAAATGCCAAATATCAAACATAAGCTCCCTCCATGATAGCAGTCACTTTGACTCCACTCAAATGATCTTGCCCCCAGGCATACGGATCGCGAAGGATCGCCCGCCCCACCGCGGCGAAATCAACGCGGCCCTCGGCGATGATCTGGTCAATGAACCCGCCCGATTCGATTCCGCCCACCCCAACGACGGGCAAGGTCGTGAAGGCCTTAAGAGCCGCCGCATCGTTGACCAGGTAGCCCTCCCCCAGCCGCCCCTCAGGGCGTCGCCAGCCTCCGATGCCGGAGGACACGTCTATCAAGTCCAGGCCGAGGCTCTCGAGCCGGCGCACGAGCCAGCCCATATCCGCCGTCGTCAGCCCGCCTTCCATGTGGTCCTGGCCCGGAAGGCGGACCGCCAATAACGATTCCGGGGCCGCCGCCTTGATGGACTCGATAATTTCAAACAGCATGCGCCCCCTGCCTGCCATACTTCCACCGTACCCATCAGTTCTCATGTTGGTTAAGGGGGAAAGCCACTGATTGAGGCCATAGCCATGCGCCGCGTGCAACTCCACGATATCGAAGCCCGCCGCCCGGGCCCTAAGCGCCGCGTTGGTAAACCACCTAATCCACAACCCAATGTCCGCGAGAGTCATCTCAACGGAACCGTCCGGCTCCCAGCCCTTCACGGGGACTCGGACGCCGCTAGGCGACATTGGCTCGCGCCCGGTCAAGGCCTTTAGCGTCTTGCCTCCCACATGCACCAGCTGGAGGCCAGCCAAGGCTCCGCTCCGGCGGATAGCGGCGGCGATTTCCGAGAGCCCATCTATATTAGCGTCGGAATCGGCGGCCAACTGGGCATCCTCGCCCTTGCCCGATGAATGGACGAATGAATACTCGACGAAGACGATCCCCGCTCCGGATTGAGCCAGCTTGGCATAATGCTCGATCGTGGCGGGGGTGGCGTTGCCGCGCGCATCAGCCGTCTGCGAGCACATCGGCGGCACGACCACTCGATTCTTGGCGGTCTTGCCTCCGGTGAAGCGGTAAGGCGAGAAACGATTCAAGATTTCTTGGTTCATGGCTGATATCATGCCCCATTAGACTGTTCCCTTAAAAGAAAATATAATTCATCATATATTTCTTTTATGGAAACGTTTGAACTGAGGTACTTCACAGCAGCGGCCCAGCATGAGAATCTCCGGCGGGCCGCCGAGGCGGTCCATGTCTCCCCTGGATCCCTCAGCAAGGCGATCTCCCGACTGGAGCGGGAACTTAAGACCCCATTGTTCTTCAAGGTGGGCCGGGGCATCAAGCTCACTCCTGAAGGTCTCATCCTCAAGCAACGGGCGACCGAACTTCTTCAACTGGAGGAGGACGTGCGCTTCGAACTCGCCGGAAAGAGCGTCGGCGCCGTTAACATCCACATCAGCTCCGAGGAAATCCTGCAAGCCTTCTATGGGATCGCGCTGGCAAAAAATATCTCGGCGTTATTTCCAGAAGCCCGCATTCAGTACTGGATTCGCTCGGAGAGCAAGGCGGCGGAACAGGTCCTAGACGGCGAGGCGCAATTGGCGCTGATCGCCGCCGAGCCGCCAGCCGGCGCGCTCAGCAAGACGCTGGAAACAGTGACATTCCAAACCTGCGCCTCACCCAGACATCCGCTGGTGAAGCGCTTCGGCGTCCGCGGAACAATTCCAATACAAGAAGTGCTCAAGCATCCATTCGTGTCATCGGACTCGGCGATCCTCGGCAGGATTTCAAAATCCTCTTCAGCCGACGGCTGGCGCGACGACAAATTCCCCAGGCGCATCAAGTACAAGGCATCCAGCCTCAGACTCATGGAAAATTTGATCCGCGAGGGCCTTGCCCTGGGATATTTGCCTGGCTATTTGGTCGCCAGCGCGGGATTGATCCCCCTCAAGATATCCGGCTGCCCCTATTACTGCCGACAGACCGTGCGCCTGATCGCCAAAGATCCAATCGTCTTGGGCTGGCTGCGGCAGTTATGGAGCGCGCTATGACCGGTTCAAGCCGCCGCTCTTAAAGCCCGCCAAATCCAAGGTCACCTCGGAATAGCCCGCGGCCAGAACGCCGTCGGCGATGCGCTCGCGCAGGCCCCGGTCGGCCAGGCGCCGCATCTCGCCCGGTGAGACCTCGAGGCGGGCCTTCTGGCCGAAATGGCGCACGCGGAACTCCCGGAAGCCCAGTTTTCGGAGGTATTCCTCGGCCGCCTCCACCTTGGCCAGGCCCTCGGGAGTGATGGCGCTGCCGTGGGGAAAGCGCGAGGACAGGCAGGGTGAGGCCGGCTGGTCCCAGGTGGGCAGGCCACGTTCCCGGGACAGCTCCCGTATCTCGGCCTTGGTCAAATCCGCCAGATCCAACGGGGCGAGAACACCGCGCTCCTTGGCCGCGGCTTGGCCGGGCCGGAAATCCGCGCGGTCGTCGGCGATGGCGCCGTAGAGTATATGCTTTGCGCCCAGCTCCCGCGCCAGCGGGGAGAGCTTCTCGTAAAGCTCGGATTTGCAGAAATAACAGCGGTTGGCGGGATTGGCGGCGTATTTTGGGTTTTGAAGCTCCCTGGTTTCAATCACGATATGCCGGATGCCGATAAATAGAGCGGCCTTGCGCGCCGCCTCCATCTGGGAACGGGGGAGAGACGGGGAATCCGCCGTGGCGGCCGCGGCCCCGCCGCCGAGGACCTCGAAGGCCTCGCTCGCCAGGAAGGTCGAGTCCACACCGCCGGAAAACGCGACCAGGACTCTTTCCAAGGGGCGCAGGATGGCCTTGAGATGCTCCAGCTTCTCCTCGAGATTCATCCCATCCTTCCCACCAGCACCCGGACGAAGCGCTCTCCCGAGGAGTCCCCCCCATAGCCGGAGGCCTCAAAAGTCATCCGCGGCGGAGGCCCCCAGCGCGAGGCGAGGGCCCGGATCAAGGCCGCTCCCGTGGGAGTGACGGGCTCGGCGGCCCGCGCCCCTCCTTTGAGCGGCAGGCCCTTCATGAGCTCCAGGGCCGCGGGGGCCGGGGAGGGGATCTCGCCATGGGCGGTTTTGATCCGACCTTCCCCCAAAGCCAGGCGCGATAAGAAGACTCGACCCACCTTCAACTGGTGTAGGGCCAGTAAGGTTCCAAGAACCCCGGCGATGGACCGGGCCCGGCCCAACTCGTGGAAGTGGACCTCATCCAAGCAAGCGCCGTGCGCGCGGGCCTCGGCCTTTCCCAGAAGCCCGTAGACCGCCAGAGCCCGGGTCCTAACAGGCCCGGGCAGACGAGCCTCGTCCACGATGCTCAGCACTTCCTTCAAGGAACGCCGGCTTGGGCCTGATCTCGCCTGGACCAAAACCTCCAGAGCGCGAAGACTGCCGGCCTTCCTGGGCGCGGCCTTGAGTCTGACCGCGCCCAGAGCCGTGCCCTGGAGGCCCCTCTCGACGGCCTTGATCTCGGCCCCGGCGTCCACCAGGCTCGATAGGAAAAGCGAGCCGCTGGCTCCCTCCAGGCAGTCGAAGTAGGCGAGCCTCATCGCCGGCCGACGCTCAAAATCGAGGCCGCCAAATATCCCGCCCCGAAGCCGTTGTCTATGTTGACCACGGCCACCCCGGGAGAGCAGGAATTCATCATGGAAAGAAGCGCCGTCATTCCTTTAAAGGAGGCCCCGTAGCCGACACTCGTGGGCACCGAGATCACCGGCTGGCGGCATAGCCCGGCCGTAACGCTCGGCAAGGCCCCGTCCATGCCCGCCGCCACCACCACGACCCCGGCCTCGTCGAGGACGTGCCGCCGGTCGAGGAGCCTGTGCAGGCCGGCCACTCCCACGTCGTAGAGGCGCAAAGCCCGGAAGCCGAAGGTTTCCAAAGTGACCGCGGCCTCCTCGGCGACGGCGATGTCCGAGGTCCCGGCCGTCAGCACCGCCGCGGCCCCCGCGGGGGCCGCGGCGGCCTTTGCGGCCGGTATGGCAATAAGCTTTGGCTTTTCATGCCAGACCGCGGTCGGGCATTTCTTTTTAACGTAAAGAAATGCCCTCATAGTAGTCTTTGTCACGATCACGGGGTCGCCGCGGCGGGCGATCTCGCGCGCGACGGCGCGGATCTCCTCGGGGGTCTTTCCCGGGCCGAACACGGCCTCGGGGAATCCCCGGCGCCGGACCCGGTCATGGTCTATCTTGGCGAACCCCAGATCCCGGCACTTAATCATGAAAAACTTTCTTTAAGACGGCCCCATCCAAGGGAAGCTCTCCCAGCTTGCGCGCGATACGGGCCACGGAACGGCCGTCGCCGTAGGGATTTTTGAGCCCGGCGCAAGACCTTCTGAAAGCCCGGCTCAACGCCCTCTTGAGCGCGGCCCGGATGGCCGCGGCCCGGCAAGGACAGTCGAGGATATTGCGGGCCTTCACCATTCCCTTCTGGCGGTCCCCGACATTGACCGCCGGCACCCCGAGGGTGGGGGTGTCGGTAACACCGCAGGAAGAGTTTCCGACCAAAGCGCCGGAGAGCTTGAGGACGCTCAAGAAAGCGCGGCGGGAAAGATTCTTGACGAGGAGGGCGTCGCCCCGGCCCCGGGCCCAGCGCTCAAGTGCTGCGATCACCGCCGCACTCCCCACATCCGCGTTGGGATAGAAGAATACTTTCTGGCGCTCGACGCCCGCAAGGCCCTCCAAGACTTCGGCGATTTGCGCCTCGGGGGAGGATGTCTCCAAGGTTTCGGGATGATACAGCACCACCAGAGCCCCGGCCTCAAGCGTCTCGAGGCCCTTCTGCCGGCGTAGCTCCTCGAGGCTCATGGGATTTAAATCCGCGATCCCGTCCACCAAGGGCGAGCCGTAGGCAAAAACCCGGGAGGGAGCCTCCCCCATTCGGATGATACGCCGGCGGTATTCCTCGGCGTGGGTGAAATGGTAATGGCTGAGCTTGGTCAAGGAGTGGCGGATGGACTCGTCCATGCTCCCCTGGGTGGTCTTGCCTCCCGAGACATGCGCGATCACGACTTGATGGAGCATGGCCGCGACTCCGGCCGCCAGCATCTCGTAGCGGTCGCCCAGCAGAAGCAGGAGATCGGGACTTTTCTTTTCAAAAACCTTGGAGAACCCGGACACGGCCCGGGAAAAAGCCGCGGCCACAGCACTCGGAGAAAGCGCCCCCGCGCTCAAGATCGGGACTTTCTCCGATATGGGAAAGCCGTCTTTCTCTATCTCCCGCACGGTAGACCCGAAACGCGGGGAGAGATGAGCTCCCGTAACATAGAGCCGCAAGGCCAGGTCCCGACTATTCCGGATCGCCTCCAAGAGAGGCCTCAGAATGCCGTACTCAGCCCGGGAGCCCGTGACCACGCCGATGGATCGTTTCACTCGACAAACCCCATGACCCGGGCGGGGTTTCCGGCGACGATTTTCCCGGGTCCCACGGACTTCATCACCGCCGCGCCGAGCGCGACCTTGGTCCAGGCCCCGATCTCCACGTCCTGGTTGATGGCGGCGTTGAGCCCCGCGAAAACCCCTTCCCGGAGGACGGCCCTCCCCCCGATGTTGACCCCCGGGCTCAAGGTGACGTAGCTCTCGAGTACGCAGTCATGCCCCACCGTGCACGCGAGATTCACATTGGAGAAGTCCCCCAAGCTCGCGTTGTGGACCACGATGGCCCCGGCATTCACAAAGACGCCCTGGCCCAGCTTAACCCCCGGGGAAAGAATCGCCGCGGGATGGATCACGGTCAAAAACGAAGCGCCTAAGAGCCGCAGGCGCCCGACCACGGCCTTGCGGGCGGCCGAGGAGGCGATGCCCACGGCGCATTCGATTTCCCCCTTGCCGGAGAGCCACTCCATGGGCCCCAGGATGGGCAGGCCCTCGACCTCCCCGCGCCGCGCGTCGTCCAGGAATCCCAGGACCTCGGCCCCGGTGAGGCGTAGGATGTTGAGGAGGCTGCGGCCGTTGTCCCCCGCCCCGACCACCACCGCCTTGCGCCGGGCCTTGCTTCTCATGCGATCGCCCCCTCCTGGAGGGCCGTGGTTTCCAGTTCCCTTTGCGGCCTCTCGAGGATTTGGCAGGAAGCGCAAGGAAACACCGCGAGCGAGGCCTTGGCCCCGTGCTTCTTGAGGAGGTAGGCCTTGAGCACGGGCCAGCTCTTGAAGAGCTTGTACCCTTCCCAAAAGGAAATGGAAAAGTCGAACTCATTGGCGTAGCGCGAATACACGAGGATTTCGCGCTCGCCGACCAGGCCCTTCTTGGGCACCGGGGTCCGGTACACCCGCCCGCCGGGCTGGTGCAAAGCGTGGAAACCCGTGCCCTGGCAGGAGGCACAGGCCACGACCACGCTCGCCCCCGGCGCGAGGAAACTCGCCTCGCTTTTCAAGGCGTTGAAGGCGTTGCCGGCCTGGATCATCTCGGTGTCCTTGGGATAGGCGTTCAAGACCGCGACGTCGTAGAGGCCTTGGGGAGCCTCGGTGCGATAGATTCGGCGGGCGAACTCCATGGCCTGCCGGTGGGACCCGAGGAGGTCTCCCGAGAAACAGCCCGCGATTTCCCCGTTCTCGTTGGCCACCAAGGAGACGGCGAAGGCCACCCCCAGACCCTCGGCGATGGCCTCGGCGTTGGAGCGGGCCTCGTTGCCCTCGATCTGATTGATCTTGCCCTTGTGCACGGCGTAGAGGTGCTGGGACTCCAAGGTGTCTATGTGGGAGAGGCCGGGAACGACGAGCTTGGCCCCGCCGCTAAAACCCATGTAGCCGTGGGGCATCACCGACCCCACCAAAATCCTGACGTCGGCCTCGACCATGGTCCGGTTCAAGGCCACGTCCACCTCGAACATCCGGCCCGAGACCTTGGCGCAGTTCTGGAACGGGTTGTGGTTCTCGAAGCGGAAGCCCTCGGCCATGCGCCGGCCGTACTTCTTGATCTGCTCCAGGCGCATCATGGGGGCGTGGCAGCCCAGAGCGATCACGAAACGAATGTTTTCGCGCGCAAACCCCAGGCTCAAGAGCTCGGCCGCGATCGGCTCAAGGGCGGGGGCAAGCTTCAAGGGCCTGCGGATGTCCTCGACCGCCACCGCGACCGTCTTGCGGGCGTTCTCCGGGGCCTTGGAGAGGCGCTGGCGCAGGCCCTGGGTCAGCGCTCGGCCGACCGCGGCGGGGGCCATCTTGGGCGCGCCCATCATGTTGAAAACACTCGCCTTCCAGCCCGCGGGCAGGAGGAACTCCTCCCGCGCCCTCGTGAAATCCTCGGTGTAGTTCAAGGTGAATTTTTTCATGGCTCGCTCTGATAGCGGAATTTTTGAATCTTCCCCGTCGCGGTCTTTTGGATGCTTTGGACGAGCTCGACTCGCCGCGGGACATGGCTCAAGGGCAGCCTCTCATGGGCATAGGCGATCAAGGCCTCCGGGCTCAAGGGCGCCCCTTGACGCCCCACCACCACGGCCTTGGGCACCATGCCGAGCCGGGCGTCCGGCACCCCCACGACCAGGACCTCGATCACCCCCTCGTGGCCCAAGAGCACCTCCTCGATCAAACGGGCGTTTATTTTCTCCCCGCCGCTCTTGAAGAGATCATCTTTCCGCCCCTGATGGTATAGAAATCCTTCCTCATCGCGAACGGCCAGGTCTCCGGTGCGAAATCCTCCCGGGCCGGGAGGGACGACCGTGAGCCCCTTCTCGTCCAGATACCCCTTCATAAGGCTCGGCCCACCAAGGACGATCTCACCCTGGACTCCCGGCGGGACCTCCTCGCCCTTCTCGTCGAGCACCCGGAGCGACACGCAGGGGATAGGCAGGCCGATGGAGCCGGCCTTGCGCGCGAAGTGCTTGAAGGGCAGGCAGGTCGCCCGCGGGCCGATCTCGGTGCAGCCGTAGGCGTTCACGATCTCGGCCTTGGGAAACAAGGCCGAGAGCTCCGTCAATTCCTCCTTGGTAATGGCCCCTCCCGCGTTCATGACGTAGCGCAGGCTCGGCAAGTCCAAGGGTTTCCCGCGATAGCGCTCGATGAGGAGCCGGTGATGGGAGGGCACCCCCCCGAAGCCGGTGGCGGAGCGCTCCCGCAAAGCCTTGACCAGGAAGGCGGGATGGAAGAAGCCGTCCAAGAGGACCACAGTACCCTGAGCCAGGAACGTGGTCAGCATCTGGGAGAGGCCGTAGGAAAAATGCAGGGGAAGGAAAAGCGCCGTTACGTCTTTCTCCGAGAGGCTCAAGGAGGCGGCCGCGCCCCGGGCGTTGGCGAGGAGGCCTGAATGCGCGTGCACCACGCCCTTGGGCCGGCCCGTGGTGCCCGAGGTGTAGAGGACCATGGCTTCGTGGTCCGGCTTAAGGTAGTCCGGCTCGGCCACAGCCGAGCCGGATTGTGAGCCTTCTTCCTCTTTTTCCGTTAATATAACGCGCTGGCAATGGGCAAATTCCACCCCTTCCACATCCGTCAAAATCGCCCGCGCCCCGCAGTGGCGCAGGAGCTCGCCAAGCTCGGCGGCCTTTAGGCCGGGGTTCAAGGGAACCACGCTCAAACCCGCGGCCCAGGCCCCGAAAAAGGCCGCCACCGAAGCAATTCCGTTATTGTAGAGAAGCCCCACCCGCTCCCCTTGGGAGAGCCCCTTTTGTTGCAGAAGGCCTTGCGCGCCTCGGACCAAGTCCCAAAGTTCCTGGTAGCTCAAGACCCTGTCATGAAAAATCAACGCGGGCTTTCCCGGCCGGCTTTGCGCGGCCTCAGCCAGGACCATGGAGAGGCTTGGGGAACTCATGCGGGGATTTTTTTCGCGACCAGCTGGAACAGGGAACGGGGGGTCCTGAAGTTCTCCCGGCTGATCTCCTCGTCCTCGAAGCGGATGCCCAGGCCCTCCTCGAGCGCGGCCACCAAAGCCACCAGCTGGACCGAGTCCACGCCCAAATCCCTCAAGGGCCGGTCGAAGGAGTCCGCGCCGAGAGGGTCGAGGAGGTAGGGGGCCAGAACCCGCGAGAAGCGCTCTTCCAGTTCCTTGGGACTCTTCAAGCCCATCAAGACGCGACGGTCCGGCCCAAAACCTCGCGCACCGCGTCCGCCTTAGCGTGGATGCGCCTAAACACATCGACGATATTTTCCTGGAGCTCGGCGCTGATATGGGAGTAGAGCGGGAAGGTCAGGACCTTGGAACAAAGCTCGTTGGTGACGGAAAGGTCGCGGCAGGCAGCCCCGCGGTTGACCGTAAGGCGGTGGAGCGGCGGGTCGAAGTACTTCTTGACCAGGATCTTTTCCATGAGCATGGCGTCGTAGACCTCATCGCGGGAGAGGCCGAAGGCCTTCTCGTCGATGAATATTGTGAAGTAAATGCCGTTGGGCTCGGCCCCGGGGGTGGGCTCCGCGAAGCTCACGCCGGGGATTCCCGACAGGAGCTTTTTGTAGTAGGCGAAGGACTTCTTGCGCCTCTCCATGTTCCTGTCCAAGTCCTCGAAGGAGCACAGCCCGAAGGCCGCGTTGAACTCGGTCATGCGCGCATTAAGCCCATTGAATTCGCAATCATAAGTCTTAGGATCCATGCCGTAGATGCGCCCCTTGCGCAGGAGTCCGGCCAGGCGGTCGTCATTGGTGGCGACAAGCCCCCCCTCGCCGGAGGTCAAAAGCTTGGTCGGGCTGCAGCTAAAAACCTCCGCGTCCCCGAAGCCGCCCACCCGGCGGCCGTTCAAGGCGCTGCCCATGGCCTGGGCCGCGTCCATGATGAGCTTGAGCCCGCGCTTTTTGGCGATGCGCTCAAGCTTGTCGGCCGCGCAGGGGTTGCCCCAAATATGCACGCCCAGGATGGCGCAGGTGTCGGGAGTGACGGCCTCCTCCACTCGGTCGGGGTCCACGCCGCCGGTGCTGGGGTCCACGTCCACGAAAACGGGCTTGAGGTTGTTCCAGGTGAGGCCGTGGCTGGTCGCGCAAAAGGAGAAGCTCGGCAAAATCACCTCGCCCTTGAGGCCCAGGCATTTGAGGGAAAGCATCTGGCCGGCGCTGTTGCTCGAGACCGCTACCACGTTCTTGACGCCCAGGTAGGCCGAGACCTTTTGCTCGAGCTCGGCCACGAACTTGGCCGTGGTGATCATCCCGGAGGAGTAAAGCTCACGCAGCCGGCTCTCGAACCGCGAGAACTCGGGCATGGTCGGGGAGGAGACGGGAACCATCTCCTTGAAAATCGGCTGACCGCCTAATACCTTTAGCTCGGGCATGAAGGCGATTATACCATATCGAGTTGAAGCGGCTCGTCCTGGCGGATTTCCCTCAGGGCGGGCTTGCCGACAAAGTGAGAGCGGTGCTTGTCCGAGAGCCCGGTCCCGGGCCTTTTATAGGCGATCATCGCCTCGAGGATCACGTCCCCCTTGCGGATGGGCCGAGCCGCGACCAGGCTCTTGCGCACGAGCCGGGCGTTCTCCCTCTCGCACTCCGCGATCCCCTTCTCCCCGGTACCCAGGCTTTCCTCCACGTGGCGGATCTGCTCCACCATGGTTTTGAACTCCCCGGGCTCCAAGGAGGCCAAGTGATCCGGGCCCGGAAGGGCCCGGTCGAGAGTGAGATGTTTTTCTATGATACAGGCGCCCATCGCAACGGCCGCGACCGCCGCCTCGACCCCCACCGTATGGTCGGAATAGCCGATGGGAACGCTGAAATGACGGCGCAAGGTCTCGATGGCCTTGAGATTGGCGAAGCGAAACTCCACGGGATAGGCGGTAACGCAGTGAAGCACCGCGGCCTGGGAGCAACCCCCCTCCTTCAAGGCCTCCAAGGCTTCTCGTATCTCATCCAAAGTACTCATTCCGGTGGAAATGATGACGGGCTTGCCCGTGGCGGCCACCTGGCGCAAGAGCGTGAAGAAATTGATGTCCCCCGAGCCTATCTTGTACAGGGGAACCCCGGCCGCCTCTAGTATTTCCACCGCCCCGGGATAGGCCGGCTTAGAGAAGAAAAGAATGCCTTTTTCCCGAGCGTAGTCGGCCAATTCCTTGAAATTCTCGGGGGCCAGCTCGAGCTTTTGGAGCATTCCCAGGAAGGACTTCGCGGTCTTGTCGTTCTTTTTCTGGTAGGCCGCCAGAGGCGCCTCGGCGGTCACCGACTCCTCGGCCTTGAAGGTCTGGAACTTGACCGAGTCCGCCCCGGCCTCGACGGCCGCGTCGATCAGCCGCTTGGCCAAGGCCATGTCCCCGTTATGGTTGACCCCAGCCTCGGCGATGACGAAAACCCTATGCCCGTCCCCGATCGCCCGCGAGCCGACCTGTATCGACGCCATCTTGAAGATACTATCATTATCCAAAATCAGGCATAAAGACCCGGCACGCGTCGGCCGAGGCGTTTGGCTGGGGCCTATTGCCGCTTCACTTCAACAACGATCTTGCCGCGGGCGCGGCCGGTCTCGCTGCGGGCGTGGGCTTGGGCGATTTGCTCGAGTTGAAAAACGCCGTCAATGACCGATTTCAGCTTTCCAGAATCGGCCAAGCCGGCCATATGCCGCAGATCTTCGCCCAACGGCTTCATCAGCACGAAGCGCGCTTTTTTTTCGGGGAATACGGAAGTCCACGCCAAGTGGAAAAAGAGGCCGAGACTGGGCAACGTGGAGACGTAGGTCCCGTTTTGCGTCAACAACGGCCGCATCTCGGAGAAGGTGTGGGCGCCTACGGCATCCAGGACGATATCGTAGGCTCCCCGCCGGCCGCCGAAGCCTTCCTTCTTGTAGTCGATGATCTCATCGGCGCCTAATTCCTCGGTCAACGCGACGTTGGCCGTTCCGCAGACGGCCGTGACATGCGCTTGCATCGCCTTGGCGAGCTGCACGCCATAGGAGCCCACGCCCCCGGAGCTGCCGATGACAAGCACGCGGTTGCCTGGCTGGATTCTCCCAAGATCCCTGAAAGCCTGAAGGGCGGTCAAGGCGGCCAGCGGGACCGCGGCCGCTTCCTGGTGGGACATCCTCTTTGGTTTGTGAGCGGCGGCGCTTTCGTCAATGGCGGCGAACTCGGCATAAGCTTGACCGGCCTTCCGGTTGGAGCAGGCGTAAACCTCATCGCCGATCTTAAAACGTCTCGCCTCGGTTCCGGTCTCCACGACGCGGCCGGAAAGGTCGTATCCTAAGATCATGGGAAAGGACCGCCCAAACAGCAGCTTCAAGTCTCCGCGCCGGATCTTCCAATCTATCGGATTAACGCTCGATGCGCGGATTTCCACCAGCATCTCGCGGGGCTTGAGCGCAGGGCGCAGGACCTCGCATATCTTAAAAACCTCGGGCGGCCCGTAGCGGCCGATGACGGCGGCTTTCATTCGTTTTCTTGTTTTCTGACAATATCTCCGTCCTCAGATGCCGCAAGCTCAAGAATCAATTCCCCGATCTCCGGCATTTTGAGCCTGAGGCCGTCTTGTATTCGCGTAGATATCAAGATCTAGCTTGCCGGCATAAGCGGGACCGCGGCCCAGGGCGAACATACAAACAACCGCGACCACGAGCCACTTGGGAAGTCTCATTCGTATATCATACTTTTCTATGCGGCTATTGAGATTTTTCATTCGTCGGCTTCCCGTTTCGTCCTCAATGAGGCATAATACACAGATATGAATATTCCAAAGAAAATGAGACTGTTTAGACGCTACAAGAATCTTAGCGGCAAATCCACGATTGCGAAGTATGAGATCGAGAAGGACGCCATCAACATCAAGTTCACGGACTCCTCGGCCTATCGCTACACCAACCAGAGCGCCGGCCCCGAGAACATCAAAGAGATGAAGTCGCTGGCGCTCGCCGGTAAGGGCCTGGGCACATTCATCGACGCCAACGTCAAAGACCGCTTCCTGCGAAAGATCAGGTAGCCCCATCAGGGCGGCGGCGGCTGAAGCGATTGTTGGGGCCCACAGCCTTATCGTGGCGGCGCTCCAGGAAAGTCACATATCTCAAGAAAAGGATGGGCATTCTCCATAGGCTGTCATCGCATCGTTTGTCGTCATGTCATGTCCGCCTACCGAAGACTACGTGCCCGAGTCTCCGCAAAATTCAAGAGCTTGGCGCCCAACTCGCTGCGGGCATGGGCTTGGGCGATTTGCTTTTTTCCCGGAATCACTACACTAGATGGCGTAGGCCGCCGGAGCCCTACCCCTTTTCGCCGGTTCGCATGACGCGGATCCGACGCAAGAGCCGCTCGCTGGGCAGATCATTTGTGCTGGGAAGGGTGTCATCCTCCACTTCCCGGCGCTCGCGAAGATCCAACGGAGGCAATCCAAGGTTTACGCGCGCCGATCTCTGTACCGCGCGGACGAAAGGGTCCACATTCAATTTAAGATTTTTAAAGTAGTCAAAATGCGCCACCAGATGGACGCCGAGCGCGGTAGGGCTCAGCATGACCCTCTTGGCGCTCTGCGCATAGAGCGTTTCCCATGTCTCAACGCTCAAACCGGCCCGTTCCAGCGCCGGATCAAAGCCGAGATGGCTTTCAATAATCGCGAAAGCGGTCAAACGGAGCAGCGGGTGTAGCAAGTCCAATCTCGAGATCGCGACTAGGAAAGTTAAGGTGACACTATCCATCTGGAACTTCTGCCCAAGATAGTCCCATAAAACGAAGATCAGCGCGCGCTCAACCGTGTCGCTGCCCATGAATTGCCAGCTATCGCTCGAAAAATTCGCGACTTGATCGAGGGTGGCCAGGAGCCCGAAGGAGTACAACGGTAGCAGCATGGTCGGATTTAGCTGAATGAACTGTCGCAAGGTATGGGGCGCGAATTGGAACACGCCTATCCAGTGGGCGACCGCGGCGGCCAAAGCCTGATCGCGCCTCTGCTGCGCCGCGACCCTCTGGTCCAGACTGGAATCGTCTTTGGCCGTCGCCGAAATGCCGAGAGCGCGCGCGTCCAAGTCGGCGTGCGCCTTGGCGATGCCATTTTTGTAGTCGAGCGATTGAGAGGTCGTCGGCCCCAATGGCTCCATTTGCAAACGAGACAGCCCTTCGATCACTCTTTCTAGCTGGTGTGCGACCGTGCCGAGCACCTCCGTCCAGTTGCTTTCTGCCGCCGTCATTTGAGCTAGATTTACTACGCCCGGTCGGCCTGGATCGTTGAGCAGGACGCGGTGGGGAGCATCCGACCACCAACCCCGCGCGTTTTCGGACTTGATCCGCTTGAGAATGGCGGTAAAATCCACGGACCTTAAATGCATGCCGCTTTGCGCGTTGTCCGGATACTCAATACCCCCGTCTTCGCCCAGGCTCGGCCGTCCCAAGACCTCTGCGCGAGTCTGGAGGATCAATCTTTCCAATGAGTCCTGGCGTCGCTCAAGCACCGGCCGTAAATCGTCATGGATGATCTTGCCGCGCGGGTCCGGCCGCTCGAGCGGGATGAACTTGATCCCTTCTTTCTCCAGGGATGCGTTGATCCGGTCGAATTAACGTTCCGTCGCGCTCAACCCGGGGGTTTGGTCGGCAATCATGTAGACGTCCACTTCATGATCGCCTATCCCCGTTTCATGCGCCAATTGCCGGACATGGAACAGAATGAGCCGGCCGATGTCGTATTCGTGCTTGTTGACGAGGCTGTCCAAAATGCCTGCCTTCGCGTATTTGAGGCGCTCCTCCGCAGTGGGGGTAACGCCCACATGGAAGTGGATCGCGTCCGGATTGTAAGAGGCCTCGCGGCCTCGGAAGGATTTCAGGCGGTAAGAGAGCGTGGGTTCAAATTCAGAGCTCGGCGCTCTTATCTCGGAGCCCGCCCCTGCCATTGTCCGCAGCGCCCGAGCTGTCTCCAGCGCCTGCTCCAAAATCAGCTTGGATACGCTTTGCAGGTCGGGCTCTTTGATCCGAGCCTCGATCGTGGGAATTTCTTTCTCTTTGTCAAAGAAGCGTGCGAATACGTTCGCCAGCACCATCGCCTTGATCCGGAGCGAGGACGAACCGTCTTTGGCCGGAGGGCCGTCCAGTTCAGCCGAGACCGCTAGATTAATATGCTCGATGAAGCCGAGGCGCGCGGCCTCTGCGCGCACCTGCTCGCGCAACTCGCGCTCTTCCCGATCGTTTTCGCTTCGCCAGACCTTGGATTCTGCGCTCAACGCCGTGATATCCGGCACACCCGGCGATCGGAAAAAATGGCTGACTGCCTCCAAGCGACGAGATTTCGCGAAGCTGAATGCAGGCGTCCATAGAAGGATGGCTGTGAGAAGCGCCATAAAACAGTAGTGCCTATGTGCCATACACTGGTAAGATTGTAGTACGAATTTATAAAAATCTGTTGGGCTAAAGGCTCCCCAAGACCTGGTCTTTTGGCCCATCGCCGAGGGCCAAAAGTCCTACCCTAAAGGCCGGAGGGGGACCGACGGGGGCTGGTTCCCTGGGGCCGGGGGCAAAGGGAAAGAGTGGCGAGTATGGCGTACGGAGCTAGCAGGCTGCCCTTAGTGTGGAATTAACTAACAGGCGAACAGATTTCAACTAAAAACCCGTCGTGATCTCTCACATACGCGACCAGCTGACCCCAAGGCTTTTGAGTCGGCTTGAGAACCTCCGCCGCGCCCGCCTCAAGTGCCTTACGAAAGGCCTCCTCTACGTTCTCGGTCACAAATCCTACCTCGATGCCCGGAGGGGGGACCTTCGGTTTTACCGCGCGAAACTCAACCTTATTGGACTCAGCCAGACTAATGGCGACGAATCCCAGTCGTGTTGCCCCCGTCTCCATTTCAGCATAGGTGTTTGATTCATCAACAAAACCACGATTCAATCCAAAAGCCCTCTCATAAAACTCAACCGTTTTAAGGGGACTTTCAACGTATAGGAGGATATAACCGAGCTTCACTGTTTCCGTCCTTTTGTCTTTAAAATCAGATTTTTTCTGCGTTCTGTGAAGGCATACCAAGGCGCATTCCCTTTGCCATTCATGAAGTTGACGGCAGCCATGAAAACATCAAGAAGGCAGGGGTCATTCACTTGCTGCGTGGCATGGTTCACCTGTTTATATAGAGATAACGGATCTTTTCTCCGCAGATCCGCTGGAATTTTGATGCCAATTCTTCTTAAATCATCTGCGATCGAGGGCCCAACATTGGGAATTTGTTCCAAGTGGCTGGCATCTTGCGGGTGAATCGCCTTTTTCATTTTCTCTCCAAATCACAAATAGTCGAATAGTGCTCTTTCTCCTTTGTCGCTCTAACTCACAATCATCTTGACCAGTATATCACGACTTCTGGAGTTGTGTCCTACGGAAAAGTGCTGTTTCCATTTACCTTGCTTATCACTATGTTTAGATATATAATTAGAGTCATGAATAAGATTATACCTATCAGCGACCTCCAGTCAAAGGCCAAGAAATACGTGGAGCAGGTCAAGAAGACGGACCAGCCCGTGATCGTGACCCAAAGAGGACGGGCCGCGGCGGTTTTGGTGAGCTATGAGTCCTATGAGGGCATGCTCGCCACCCAAGGCGAGATGGGGTTTGCGGACTGGAGCCAGAGGCTGCAAAGGGCCGAGAAGGAGTCCCGGGACGGCGCTGGCGCGGCCCTGGAATCCTACCTTAAAAAAAGAAAAGCCCAGCCTTGAAGATCGTCCTCCTGCCCCAAGCCCAGGAAGACCTGGACCGCGTCCTCGAGCCCCTGTTTTCCCGGCTCATCCGGCAGATCTCGGCCCTCAAGGAGTACCCGGAGCTGGGGGCCTCCATGGCGGGGCCCTTCGCGGGATATCGCGGCTTTATCGTGGAGTTTTATCGCGTGGTCTATCGCGTCTCGGGGCAGCATATAGAGATAGCCTATATCCGGGACTGCCGCCGTCGGCCGTTATCCTAGATTTAGGCCTTGAAGGCAGGGGGCCTAAAGGCTATAATTTGAGCATGTCAGAATACCTGAAAGGCAACTATAAGGCCCCGGAAATCAAGCCGCAGGACGCGAAGGCGGACGAGAGCAAGGAAGATAAGCTCCGGACCGAGTTCGAGAAGCGCGCCCTGGAGAAGCTGGGCGGCAGCATCGCCTTCGTGATGAAGCCCAAGGGGTCTTTCGTCTGGGAAGACACCTCCAAGCCCAAGAATTAGCCGTGATGAAGGACCTCTCGCCCGCGCAATTGAGCCAAATTGCCGAGGCCACCTTCCGAAAAACCGCCGAGATCGGCCTCAAGCACGCCCGGCTCAACAAGCCCTTCGTCAAGAAGAGCGTCAAGGAAGTGCGCGACGAGACCCCCGCGGCCCCGGCCTTGGTGGTTTCCGCGGGCCCGAGCCTGCACCGGGCCAAGCCCGTCGAGACCTTGAAGCGCGTCGGCCACGGGGGGCTCACCATAGTCGCCTGCGACGGGGCTTTGGGCTTTCTTTTAAGAAACGGCATCATCCCCCAGTACGTGGTGAGCGTGGACCCCCATCCCGACCGCATCGTGCGCTGGTTCGGGGACACCAAAATCGACCGGCGCGCCCCCGACGACTATTTCCGCAACCAGGACCTGGACCCCACAGTCGGGGAGAACGAGCGCCGCTACAACAGCGAGCTCATTGCGCTCGTCAACAAGCATGGCCCCAAGATGAAGGCCATCCTTTCGACGAGCGTCGCCCCCGACGTAGCCGAGCGCTGCATCGAGTCCGGGATGGACGTGTACTGGTGGAACCCGATTTACGATGACACGGACTCCCCGGAGAGCTTTACCCGCAAGATCAACGCGGTCAATCCTCTGCCCTGCCTGGTCACCGGCGGGAACGTGGGCTCCTCCTCGTGGGTCTTCGCGGTGGCCATCCTGCGCCGGACCAAAATCGGCCTCATAGGCATGGACTTCTCCTACGCCCCCGAGACCCCCCTGCGCATGACCCAGTACTACGACGTGATCAAGGACCTCTTCCCGGACAATCCCGAGGAGGGCTACATCCAGGTGCCCAACCCCCATCTGGGAAAGACCTGGTACACCGACCCCACCTATTTCTGGTACCGCAACTGCTTCCTCCAGCTCGCCCAGGCCGCGCCCGACGGGGTCGAGACCGTGAACTGCACCGAGGGAGGCATCCTCTTTGGAAACCGCATCGGCTGGAGCCCGCTAGAGGCCTTCCTGCGTGGCTAAAATCCTCATCGTCAACCCGGTAATCCGGGCCGAGGACAACCCCAAGCACGTCGCCTACGGCCTGGCCCTGTGCGCGGCTTTGGCCGACAAGGCCGGCCATCAGGTCATGGTCTTCGATGCCAACGGCCACCGCCCGGGAGACGACGTCCTGCGCGAGGCCTTGTCGGCCGATTCCTGGGACATCATCGCGACCGGCGGCATCACCACCTCCTACGGCTACATCAAGAAGACGGTGAAGTTGGCGCGCGAGTGCTCCCCCAAATCCCTCATCGTCCTGGGCGGGGGATTTCTCACGAGCATGCCCCTCGACATCATGACCTTCCTCCCGGAGGCCGATCTTGGGGTGGTGGGAGAGGCCTTCGTCACCTGGCCGGAGCTCTTGGAGCGCTTCGACGGCGGCAAGCCCGACTGGGCGAGCTGCCTAGGCCTCATCTACCGCGACGAGAACCGCCAAATCCGCCTCAACGCCTCCCGGCCGCTCATACCGAATTTGGACGTCCTGCCCTATCCGGCCTGGGAGATGTTCCCCTTGGACATTTACTTCAAGAACAGCGGGCTGCTCCTCTCCGAGGAGGCCATGACGGCCAAGAGGCGCCTCGACATCAACACGAGCTACGGCTGCTCGCTTATCTGCCGCTTCTGCTTCCACCTGGGGCTCACCGGGGACATGAAGGTGGTGGAGGACGCCCAAGGCCGCCGCGATGTGGAATTCTCCTACGACCGCCAGATCCGCTGGCATAGCCCGCGCTACATCGTGGACATGGTCAAATACATGAGGACGCGCTTCGGGGTGGACTTCGTGACCTTCCTCGACGAAAACCTCATGACCATGAACGCCACCACCCGCGGCAAGTGGCTCTCCGAGATCTGCCGGCTCTGGAAAGAGGAGGGGCTCCAGCCCGACTGCGTGCGCCGCGGGGCCCCCCACGACCCCGACGCCTGCCGGGGGGTGCATTGGTCGGGGACCAGCCACGCCGGGCTTTGCAGCCCCGGGGTCCTCAAGATGATGCACGAGGCGGGCTGCACCTACCTTGACTATGGACTCGAGTCCTTCTCCGCGCGGGTCCTGCGCAACATCGGCAAGGGGGCCACGCCCGAGAACAACATCAAGGCGGTCAAGATCACGATGGAGGCCGGGATACGCCCCATCCCCAACCAGATCATGGGATTTCCGGACGAGTTCTTCGACTCCATCGTGGACAGCATCCGGGCCTGGCAGACCTTGGGCATCAAGGCCAACCCCTTTTTCGCCACCCCCTACCCAGGCTCGGAGTGGTACTACACCTACAAGGATAAGATCCTCGAGCAGTACGGCGGCGACCTCGAGGCCTTCCTCCTGGACCTGGGAGACGCCACCAAGATCACCGCGGTCATCTCAGAGAACTTCAACGCGGTTGAGCTCCTGGGCCTGCGCGAGCTCATGGTCCAGGGAGACCTCAAGCGCGTCCAGGACTACGAGAAGGTTTGGCGCAAGAGCCACGGCGAGCCGAATATTCCGGATTTCCGCAAGCAGGGCCGGCGCAGCTTCGGCAACCTCAAGGGCCCGACCCGCGCGCCGGCCGGAGTCTCCTAAGGCCCATGCCCTTCGCCGTCGCGCGGTTGACCCTTCCCAGGACCGCCACGGTGCGCCAGGCCATGGAGCTCATGGCCGGACCCGCGGCCGTGGGCATGGTCCTGGTCGCGGGCAAAACGGGGCGGCTGGAGGGCGTGGTCGTGGACTCGGATCTGCGCAAGGGGATGCTCAAGGGCCACGGCTTGGACGCCCCCCTCTCGGCCGTCATGAATCCCAAGCCCGTCACCTTGCCGCGCGGGGCCACCCGCGAAGAAATCTCGCGCTGTATGCGCCGGGAGAGGCGGGCCAACGTCCCGATCGTGGACAAGAAGGGACGCGTGGTGGACCTCGTGCGCCTCTCTGAGCACCTTGCCGATGCCGAGGAGAAGCCCAACTGGGTCGTGCTCATGGTGGGCGGGGCCGGGCGCCGCCTCCTGCCCCTCACCCAGGACCGCCCCAAGCCCCTCCTCCCCGTCGGCCCCAAGCCGCTCCTTGAGACCATCATCGAGCAGTTCGAGGCCTCGGGCTTCAAGCGCTTCTTCCTGGCGACCAACCACCAGGCCGAGCAAATCGTCGGGCATTTCGGCGACGGCTCCCGCCTCGGCGTCGAGATCCGCTATCTGCGCGAGCGCGAAAGCCTGGGCACGGCCGGGGCCCTCTCCCTTCTGCCCTCCAAGCCCGATCATCCCCTGATCGTGATGAACGGGGATCTTCTCACCAAGGTGGATTTTCCCGCTTTGGTGCGCTACCACGAGGAAGAGGGGCATGACGCCACGGTCTGCGTGCGGGAGTATGACTTCCAGGTTCCCTTCGGGGTCGTGCAGATGGACGCGGCCCAGCGCCTGGAGCGGATACTGGAGAAGCCCACGCACCGGTTCTTCGTCAACGCCGGAATATACGTCCTGTCCCCGGGCGTGCTCCGCCTCGTCCCCAAGGGGCGGCTCTGCGACATGACCTCGATTCTCGAGAAGGCCCGCGGCCGCGGCGCGGTCGGGTGCTTCCCGGTCCGCGAGTATTGGATAGACATCGGCCAGCCGGACGACTACCAGCGCGCGCGCCGGGAGTACCCGCAGGTCTTCGAGTGAGCGCCTGGCGGGCGTTTTCCCCCTTCATCAAGGCCTACCGGGCGAGGCTCGCCCTCCTCGGAATCCTGCTGGTCAGCTCCACGCTCTCGGAGGGGGCGGGCATAGGCCTCCTTCTGCCCTTGATCGGATGGATACAACAGGGGGAAGCCTTCCTCGCGAAAGTCGGGTGGCTCAGCCGGGCATTCGCCTGGCTGAGCATTCCCCTCACCCCGGGAACCTTGATGATCACGGTATTCGGCGTCATCGCGGCGACCCTTCTCCTAAAATTCGCGGCGTTCATGGCCTCGGCCAAGGTCTACAACCCCTTCATGAAGGATTTGCGCCAGGCCGCTTTCGCCCGGGCCGTGGACTCCCACCTCTTCTACTTCCACGCGACCTCGAGCGGGACCCTGGCCCAGGTGCTCGAAAACGAGGTGGAGTACGCGGGCCAGGCCTTCAACTTCGCCGTCGTGATCCTGGCCAACGCGGTCTCCCTCCTGGTATTGAGCTTCCTCATGCTGACCCTCTCCTGGAAGCTGACCGCGGTGATAGCTCTCCTGGGCACGGTCCGCTACGCCGTATCAGGGCTGTTTATTACATGGGTGCGGCGCCTGGGGGCCGAGCACGGGGCCTTGAAGACCGCCCTCAAGTCCTCCGTCATCGCCGTGCACCAGGGCATCGAGGTGGTCAAGGCCTTCGCGAGCGAGCGCTTCGAGAAGGCCCGCTTCTCGACCCTCGCCCACCGGATCGAGAAAAACGCCGACGGCGCGGCCCTGGCCGCCTCGGCCAACACCTTGGCCGAGGGGCTTCTCGGAGACGGGCTTCTTTGCCTGGTCATCTATTTCGCGGTGACCCGCCTCAACACCCCCGGCCCGGTGCTTCTCACCTTCCTCGTGGTGGTGACCCGGCTTATCCCCAAGGTCAGCGCCTTGAACGACGCCCGCATCCGGGTCGCCGAGTACGCATCCCGGGTCTGCGATCTGCCGCGCCTCCTCTCCGGACGCCTCCACCCGCCCCTGGCCTGGGGCCTCCGGCGCCTGCCAGCCTTCAGCAAAAGCCTCGTCCTCGACAAAGTCTCCTTCCGTTATCCCGCGGGGGAAGGCGAGGCCCTGGAGGGAGTCACCCTCGAGATCCCCAAGGGCGCGACGGTGGCGATCGTGGGCTCCTCGGGAGCGGGAAAAACCACTATGGCCCGCCTCCTCCTCAGACTCTTCGATCCGAGCTCCGGCCGAATCGCCGCGGATGGGATCCCCCTGCCGGAGCTCGCGCGCGAGGACTGGGCGCGCCTGGTCGCCGTCGTGGCCCAGGACACCTTCATCTTCGACGATACCTTGGAAAACAACGTCAAATACGGCCTCGCGGATTGCCCGCCGGAGGCCTTGGCCCTGGCTCTCAAGCGCGCCCGGGCTTCGGAATTCGTGGCCTCCCTCCCCGAGCGCGAGAAGACCCAGCTAGGCGAGCGCGGGGTGCGGCTCTCCGGGGGCCAGCGCCAGCGCATCGCCATCGCCCGGGCCTTCCTGCGCGACGCGCCGATTCTCATCTTGGACGAGGCCACCTCCGCCATGGACGCGGAGACCGAGCGCCTCATACAGGAGGCTATCGCGGAGCTCGCCAAGGACAGGACCATGATCGTGATCGCCCATCGCTTCTCCACGATCAAGAACGCCGACCGCATCGTGGTGCTAGAGCGCGGGCGCGTGGCCGAGGCCGGCACCCACGAGGAGCTCCACGCCCGCCAAGGGCCCTACCGCCGCTTCTACGACCTGCAGTCCCTGCGCCGCGAGAGGCTGGGCGATGCGGTATAAGGCCGCGATCATCGGACTCGGCCAAATCGGCAGCGCCTTCGATTCGGACCCCAAGCGCAAGGAGATATGGACCCACGCTCGGGCTTACCAAAGCTGTCCGGAGATAGAGCTCGCCGCGGGCGCCGACCTGGACGCGGGCCGCCGCGAGACCTTCCGGCGCGCGCGCGGCCTCGACGCGGTCTACTCGGATTGGCGGCAAATGCTGGCCGAAGTCCGGCCCGATATCGTGAGCGTCTGCACCCCCGTCGCGTCGCACCACGAGCTGGCCTCGGCCTTGATCGAGGCCGGGGTGCCGGCCTTGTTTCTGGAAAAGCCCATGGCCGAGGAGGTCTGGCAAGCCCGGGAGATCGTGGAGGCCGCGGAGCGCCGCGGCGTGGTCTTGGCGGTCAACCATTTGCGCCGCTGGGACCGGGTGGTCGCCCACGCCAAGGCCCTCATCGCCGCGGGCGATATCGGCGAGATCAAAGTCATCGGCGGCTGGTACTCCGAGAAAATCTACAACATCGGCACGCACTTGCTCGACGCCATCGCCTATCTCGGGGGAGAGATCGAGGAGGTCTGGGGCCGTGAGGTGCGCGGGACGTGCTCGGAGGAACCCACCGCGGCAGGATTACTCTCTCTCTCGAATGGCGCCCACGGCTTTATCGCCTGCTCAGGCAAGCGCGAAGACTTCATCTTCGAGCTCGACGTTCTAGGCTCGAAAGGCCGCCTCAGGCTGACGGACAACTGCCGGCGCCTGGAGCTCTACAAGTTTACGGAAAGCCCTAATTTCACGGGCTACCAGGAGCTGGCCGCGCGGGATCTGCCGCCTCCGCCCCCAGGCCCGTCCGGATTCCTAAGTGCAGTGTCCGACATCGCGGCCTGCCTTGCCGGCCGCAAGAAGGCCCCGGCCTGCTCCGGCCGCGACGGGCTCCTGGCCCTGGCCGCGGCCAAGGGGCTTCTGGCCTCCGCCCGGGACGGCGGGCGCCCGGTGAAGCTCGCTGAGCGCATTACCCATCGGGCTCCACGCATATCCTGATGAGCCCGAGGACCGCGGCGCTGCCGCGCCGCAGTCTCCTTATCGAACGCCTGGACGCTTTCTCGTTCCTGCGCGTCCGGGGCTTCGACGATGTCTGGTACGTCCGACGGACTCCCGTGGCGAAAGTCCCCGCGGGGGCGAAAAGGGTCCGGTTCGGGCAGGACCCGGCCGCGGTGTTCAAGATCAAGCGCTTCGCCGTGTTTCTGGCCGAGAGGCTGTTCACGCAAGTCTACCCCCAGGCCTTGCGCCAAGAAGCCTGCGCCGAGGCCCTACTATGGTTCGGCTGGAGCGATCAGGAAGCATTCGATCTCTACCTGAAGAAGCTTCTATACATCCAACTAATCGAGAAGGTAAGCGGGCGCTACCACGTCCCGGACGCAGAGGTCCTGGGCGACGGGGGGCCCGACGTCGGCCCCTGGATGCGCCTCTTTGACCGCTACTGCCTCGAACCGGTGACTGCGGAGACCGTCCAGCGCTTCATGGCCGAGCCCGCCTCGGCCGCGGCACCCGCCTTGGCGCCTTGGCCCGGTTGCTCGAGGCTCGCCCGCGCGGGGGCGATAATCTGGTATGCGCTGAGGCGCCTCTGCCGAGCCAGGTCGGAGCCCCTACGCTCCAAATACGCTTTGCGCTGGGCCGGACCCGCGGTATGGCGGGAAGGCAGACTCTTCCACCACTTCCTCTTCTACAACCAGCTGGAAGAGAGCGGCGACTACCGGCCGGAAAATATCACCTTCATCTTCAATCCCAGCGAGCTCACGGCCGAGGACCGCAGGCGCCTCAACCGCGGGGGCTACCGCTGGCTGGCCGAGGGCGAACCCTGCGGCATGGACCGGGCCTTGGCCCGGCGGGTCATGCGCCGCGCGCCGGGGCTCCTGCGCTTTCCCGAGCCCGTGATCCGGCTTTTCCAGAAACTGCTCGAACATGAACACGAGCTCTCGCGGACCGCCTGCGAGATGTATCGAGAAACGACAGAGTACGCCTCCGACAGCATACTGAAGGCCGCGGCCCTCGAGCGGCGCGGGATCGCGAGCTTCAACATCTGCCACGGCGACGACTTCGTGCACACCGAGGCCACCTGCTACATCAAACTCGACCGCTTCTTTGTCTGGTCGCCGCGGCAGTTGGACATCTTCGGCTACGTCTGGCGCGGGGTGAAGAAACTCGAGGTCCTGGGGCCGTTCAAGAACGACTACTACCGCCTACCCCCCGCCCCGGAGCACGCGGCACTCATCGAGAAATTTAGGGACCACCTCCGCGTGGCGGTGTTCGACACCACGTTCTCGGAGGACGCCCACATCACCCGCGGGGAGGTGCGGCGCATGTACGACGACGTGCTCTGGGCTTTGGAACAGCTCCCCAAGCGCCTCATCGTCATCAAGTCCAAGCTCTACAACGTGGGCCGCATCTTCGAGATGGAGGGATTCCGGGACCTAGGGGAGCGCTTGGCCGGCCGGCCTGACGTCTTCGTCATGGACTCGGGGCTCCCGGCCCAGGAGGCCTTCAAGGTCGCCCAGATCGTGATCGCCTTCGGGCCCTCCACGGCCGGGATCGAGGCCCTCTGCTGCGGCAAGGACGTCCTGTTCTACGATACGATTCGCCTCGTCGAGCACCCTTTCCTTAAATATCCCGGCGTGGTCTACCATGATCGGGAATCTTTGCTCAAGCGCCTCCAGGACCTGGCCGGCGGCGGCCTCTACATGGAGCCCCGCGCCCGGCAAGCCATGGTGGAGCACGAGGGGGCCCTGCGCGACAATTACGCCCGGGCCTTCGCCGAGGCCATCGGGGCTCGAAGTAGGCCTTAAGACCCGGGTCCAACGGCCTAGACCTCTAGAACCCAAGGACCCAAGGGCTGTGCGCGCATCCGCGGTACAATAGAACCATGATTAAATTCATCTGCTTTTCTCTGTCTTTGGCCCTGAGCGCCTCGGCCTCGGCCGGCGTTTTGCGGTCGCGGCATCCCTTGGTCAAGCTGATCGAAGCCCACACCCCCCTGCAGGAGTCGGTGGGACGCGTCATGGAAGTCGCGCCGGCCCTGACAAGATTGTCTCCCGAGGAGGCCCGAAAAGCCCTGGAGCTGATGGCTACCACCGCCAGGCTAGACCTCCTCGGTTTAAAAAACGCTCATACGGCAAGCGCCGTTCTTGGGACAAAGGCCGCCCTGGCCTTAATGGCCAACGCCGACGAGGTCCTGCCCGATCTCGCGGATGGTCCGGTTCAAGCCCTGCGGCAAGTCTCCGCTTTTCTCTCCGGAAACCAAGCCCTAATGGACGATTTCAAAAAAATGGCAGAGGCAAGAGGCTTGACCCATCCTGGAACTCAAGGTTTTGAGGACCTGGGCAAAAGCGCCCGGCTTTTATTCGAGAACATGTCCCCCCGGACATTGATCGGCCCGGAGAAGGCTCCAGCGGACGCCTCGTTCTTTTTCCAATTTCAGCGGCTATTGCTGTCCGCCTACCAGGGCTCTTTGGCTTCCCAGCCTCATGGACGGCCGGTAGACCCGGTGCTGGTGGATTTCAGCCCCGTTTACGTCCATCCTGGCGACCAAGAGGGAGTCAACGCCATGCCGTATTTATGGCTCAACGGGATACGCGCGCTAGCCGCTCCCGGCACCAGCCTTAGAGTGCGCCATCAGGAAAGCTTCCATGGGGGAGAGTCCGTCAAGGGCTATTATTCTCCCAAGCTCCTGACCCAAGCGGGAGGCAATGGCGGCGAGGTATTCTTCACTCTCTTCACAGAGCCGGTCCTCCACGCCATCAACGTCATAATGGGGATCCCGCTCGGAACCGAAAATCAGACCCCGGAGCCTTATCCCCGGCTTCCATAATGACCCGCCGCTTCCCGGGCTGGGAGATCAGCGGTTACAATGCCTCTAAAATAATATTTTTTGCGGCACGAGGACTCTTCGCAAGCACTAGGAAGATAAACACCATTGATTTGCCTCAATTTCTAGGCCCGAAGATCACGGCAGTCCGGGTCACTTCCCACCCGGAGGGGAGCGACTTTCAATCTGTGCTCATAAACGCTTTCCTGCTAAGCTATTAAGCGGGCGCAAGGCTCAAGACGGTCAATACGTCATCTTCTTTTGCAGAAGCCTCTTATCGAGAGGAACGGTGGCGAGAACTTGGGCGATCTTGGGACCGGCGTCTCCGATGCCGTAAGGGTTGCCGCCGCCGCGGCAGAGGCGGCGGAAGGTCTCATCAAAAAGGGCCTTGCGGCAAGCCTCGTAAATCTTTTCCTCGTCGTAGCCCACGTCCAGGACGTTGCCGCCGCGCAGGCGCCCATTCTGCCGGGAGCCCACGTTGACGAAGGGGCAGCCCAAGGCCGGGGTCTCCTTGATGCCCGAGGAGGAGTTCCCGACGCACACGGCCCGGGGCAAGGCTAGGGCCCCGTGGTAGTTGTAGCGCCCAAGGCTCGCATGCACCTGGAGGTTGGGGACATTACGGCGCCGGAGCTTTTCCAGTTCCGCGATGATGCGGCGCCCCCCGGCGTCGTTATTCGGGTAGGTCAGCAGGATCTGGACCCCCTCGCGAGCCAGGCGCTCCATCGCCTTTAAGGCCGGCCGGACCTGAGCGCCGGCCTCGTCATACTCTGTGGTCACGGAATGCTGGGTGAATACCACCAAGGGCTTGCCAACGTCCACTCCAAAACGCTGTAAAAGCTCTTCGGGGCTGGCCAAAAGGCCAGCCCTGACAAGATCTACTGCCGGAAACCCCACATTGTGCACCCGCCAGGGCTCCTCACCCAACTTGCGCACGCGCTCGGCCGCCTCCTCGTTGGTGGTGAAATGAAGATGGGCGAGCTTGGTCATGGCGTGGCGCACCGAGTCGTCCAAGGCCCCGCCCTCGGTGATGTCGCCCCCCTCCACGTGCGCCGTGGGAATATTCATCTGGGTGCCGGTGATCACGGCCGAGAAGCCCTCGAAGCGGTCGGCGTAGACGACAAGAATGTCCGGCTTAAGCCTGGCGAGAACCCGGCTGAGGCTCAATATTCCCGAGCCGATGGCCTGGGCCGTGCCGAAAAGGCTGTCGTCGCCCATGGCGATCTTGACCTCGGCGTGGACATCGAAGCCGTCCTTGGCGATCTCGGCCTTGGTCCTGCCGAAGGCCTGCTGAAGATGGGCGCCCGATACTAGAAGTTTATAGGCGAGCCTTTTGTCCGCCGCGATCGCCCTTAAAATAGGGTACTGCAGGCCGTACTCGGCCCGATTGCCGGTGTAGACCGCGATCACCCGCCGCTTCATTTGGGGCCTGCCGGCTTGGGTCCGAAGTTATCCACGCAAATTTCCCGGAGAAGTTTGGTGGATAACTCGGGGGGCCGCCAGCCCGTGAGCTGGAAGAGCAAGGAATTATCCAGCACCAACGTGGGGCCCTTGCCTTGAGAGGGCAAGAGCCTTTCCGGTAGCCCAAAAGCTCTGCGCGCGAGCTCCACCGCCTGGCCCACGGAAAAACCGCGGCCGGTGGACAGGTTCACGGCGAGCATCTCCCCCGGGCGGGCGACGGCGGCCAGGCGGCGCAGGCCCTCGGCCGCGTCGCCCACGTGAAGGAAATCCCGCACCGGGCTTAAGTCGCGCACCCGGGGCTCCTTGCCCGCGCGCAGTTGGGCGAAAACCGCGCCGAACATGGTGTCGGGACGCATGTCCTCGGCGTAGACGTTGGAAAGCCGCGCCGCCACCCCGGCCAGGCCCCAGCGCCGGCAGGCGCCAAGTAGCAGCGCTTCAGCCGCAAGTTTTGTCGCGGCATAATAGCCGCCGGGCCTGGGCAAGTCACTCTCCAGGGCTGGGCGGAGCAGGGCCTCTCCGTAGACCAGTCCGCTTGAGGGGAATACTATCGTGGAAACCCCGCGCCGCACCGCGTGCTCGAGGGTTCTCTGGAATAGCGCGACGTTGGCCTCGTAGGCGGCCGCCGGATTCTCCTCGCAGGCCGAAGCCGAGGTCAGCCCCGCCATGTGGAAAAGCGCGCGGGCCTTGCCCCCGCCGGCGGGAAGATTCCGGGCGTCCAGACGCTCCGCGTTTACGAGGATAGAGGCGAGCCTGCGGCCGATAAGGCCCCCGGCTCCGGTGACTAGGGCGCTACCAGCCGCGGATGTCATGGGGCGTGAGCTGGCGCTCCGGGGCGATGTCGCGCGCCGCCTTTTTGCCCAGCACCCGCTTGAAGTCCTCGGCCAGGATCTTGCCCGTGCCGGGGCGCTTGACCCAGACATTGTCGCGGGAGAAGGCCTCCCCGGCCCTGACCGGGGCGATGGTGACGACCGATGCGTAGGCAAATTCTATGACAGGCCGTTCCTCGGGGAGTATGTTCTTATTTCCGCCCAAGGCTTTATGCACGGCGCGAGCGCCCTTGACCAGTTCGGCCAACTCCTGGGGCTCTATCGAGATGGGAACGTCAGGCCCCGGCCACTTGCGGGTGATGGTGAAGTGCTTCTCGAAGGCGACCGCGCCCAAAGCCGCCGCGCCCAAGCAAGTATAAATTCCGATGGAGTGGTCCGAAAGCCCCACCGGAAGATCGAATTGTCTTTGCAGGTCCGCGATGGCACCCAGGCGCACCTTCTCGTAGGGCGTGGGATACATGGAGGTGCAGTGCATGAGCATGAGGGGCACCCCCGCGCGCCTGAACACCGCCGCGGAGCGGCGGATGGATGGGACATCGTTCATCCCCGTAGAGAGGATGGTGGGCTTGCCCATCTTGGCGATATGCTCGAGGAGCGGAATGTTGTTGCATTCCCCTGACCCGATCTTAAAAGAGCTCACCCCCATCACGTTCAACCTATCCGCGGCCTCGCGCGAGAAGGGCGTGCACATGTAGAGGATGCCCTTTTTCTCGCAATGCCTCTTGACCTTGCGCTCCTCCTCTTCGTTGAGCTCGCAGCGTTTGATGATGTCCCAAAGCTTTTCCTTGGAGATCTTCCCCGGCCTCATGTCGGTCGGGATCATCTCGGCCTCGGTGATATGGCACTGGAACTTGATGCAGTCGGCCTTGGCCTCGGCGGCGGCGTCCACGAGCTGGAGAGCCTTCTTGAAGCTGCCCTCGTGGTTGATCCCGGCCTCCGCGATGATAAAGGGCGGGTAAGCGGGGCCTATCTTGCGGCCCGCGATGCTGAACTCTTTCATGGTCTTAGCCATCCTTGAACGCGGTCTTGGCGAGAAACTCCGCGAACTCGAAGTCTATCGGGTCGTCTATGTCCACCGAGCGCTCCCGGGGCATGACATGCACCTTCATGCGGTCACCGTAAATCGAGCCTTGCTCCATCATGACGTCGCGGCGCGTGGCGTAGATGCCGCCGTTGGGCATGTACATCTTGGGAAGCTTCTGGGAAACCCCGAGCTCGCCCTTGATCTCCTTGCCGAGGAAAGGCTTGGCCAGGCCTTCCCCGTCTATATAGAACATCCACTCCGGCCGCTCGTGCACCGGAAAAACGCTCACGCAGGAGGTCGCCCCCTCCTCCACGGCCGCCACACAGGCATTCACGTCCTCGGGGCGAACGAAGGGAGTCGTGGGCTGCATGGTGATGACGATGTCCACGCGCTTTGCCGTGTTCTCCTCGACCCATTTCACGGCGTGCCGGGTCACGAGCTCGGAGGGCACGTCCTCGGAGATGTCGGCCGGGCGCACGAAGGGGACGTAGGCCCCGGCTTCCTTGGAGATCCGGATGATCTCGGGATGGTCGCTTGACACCAGGCAGGTCGTCACTTTCTTGGCGGCCAAGACGGCCTTGATCATGTAAGCAACCAAGGGCTTACCATTGAGCAGCTTGGCATTTTTCAGGGGAATGCGCTTGGAGCCCCCTCGGGCATGGATCACGGCCAGGACGTTCGGCCTTACCACTTGTAGACCTTGGGCCCGGAGGGCGTGTACTCCCTCAAGGCCTCGAGGTTCGAGAATACTTTTTGGAAAGCCTTGGCCGCGTCCTCCATGTCCTTGGGGGTGTTGGGGGCGTTGACATGGTAGAACCAGATGAATTTCTCGTAGATGAGGGAGGCTGCGACGGGGTAATCTTCCCGGCGGTAGACCCGGGCCCGGCCATGCTCGAAGGGCTCCCAAGGCCAGCCCTGGGAGCCGAAGGCGATCTTTTTCGTGAAAATCGGATTCTCGGGCATGAGCCGGGGGTACCCCGTGCCCGTGGGAATCCCCTCGGCGCGCAAGGCCGCCAGCACCGCGTCGCGGCTCGCCCCGGCGGACTCGGCGTCGTAGAGCATGGGCAGGACATGGCAGACGTTGCCGTCCGAGGCAAACCCCTCGCAAACCCGCAGATAGGGGAGCTTGGCGAGCCTCTGTGCCAGGTAGCGGGCGTTGACGTTGCGCTGCTGGTTGTTGGCCTTGAGCTTTTTGACCTGGGCCAAGGCCACGGCGGCTGTCAGCTCGGTCATGCGGAAATTGAAGCCCACCAAATTGCAGAGCTCCTCGGGGCCGGCCTCGGGCCCGGGGATGGACTCCCCGTGGTTGCGGATGAGGCGGCAGCGCCGGGCGAGATCCGGATCGCTTGTGATGATAACTCCGCCTTCGCCAGAAACGATATTTTTCGTGTCCTGTAGACTGAACACTCCTATGGGAGAGAGCGTTCCTACTGGCTTTCCGTGGTAAAGAGTGCCCGGCGATTGAGAACAATCTTCGATCACCATAAGCCCGCGCTCTCGCGCAATCCCGAGGATGGCGTCCATATTCGCCGCGCGGCCCAACAAATGCACCACCAAAATGGCCTTGGTATGAGGCGTGATCTTGCGGCGGACATCCTCCGGGTCCATGCAGAAAGTCTCGGGGTCCACGTCCGCGAAAACCGGGATGGAGTTAAAAGCCAAAATGCTGACGGCCGTCGCGTTGAAGGAGAGGCAGGTCGTGATCACCTCGTCGCCGGGGCCGAGGCGGCAGGCCCCCAAGGCCGTCATGAGACCCGAGGTCGCCGAGTTGACGGCGACGGCGTACTTCGCCCCGAAGCGCGCGGCGAACTCCGCCTCGAGGGCCCGCACCTTGCGCCCTCCGATGAACATGAAGTGCTGGGGATTGTACCTCGCGGCCGCAGCACTCGGTATGGCGAGCTGCTTGTCGATGTCAGCCGAGGGGCTGCCCATGAAGCGCGAGAGGGCCTTGTCCTGCAGGACCTCGAGGACGTTTTTGCGCTCGGAGGCGTCGAACACGGCGGGACCGGAAAAGGGCTTCTTGCGGACGGGCGTTCCCCCGAATAGGGCGAGCTTTGCCCGAGCCGTGGGAGCGCGCAACATGCAGCTATTTTATCTTTTTGACTCGGGGCCTGCAATTAACAGCCCCGGCCTATCGCGCGACAGCGAAAGTTCGCGTTGGAGCGCTTCGGCGCGTTCCTGGCGAATAATCCGCGGTACTTGCAGGGCCGCGCCGCGATCATCGTCCCGCGAGTCAACCCGGACGGCTTGCACATGAAGAGGAGGATGAACGCGGCGGGGGTGGATATCAACCGGAATTTCCCGGCCAAGAACTGGGAAAGGAAGCCGCCGGGAGGCCGGGAATGGGGAGGCTCGAAGCCGCAATCGGAACCTGAAACGCGGATGGTGATCCGGCTGCTTCGGGACTATCGGCCCGCCCGCATCGTTTCAATCCACTCTCCCTATCGCAGCGTGAACTATGACCCCCCGAAAGCCAAAGTCCTGGCCGCGGCCATGGCCCGCGCCAACGGCTATAGGCTCGAGCCGAACATCGGGTACGCCACCCCGGGCTCGTTCGGAACCTACGCGGGCATCGAGGGAGGCATCCCGACGGTCACCTTGGAGCTGCCCCGGTCATTCGACAAAGACCTCATTTGGGGGGAAAATCGGGACGCCCTTCTGGCAGCACTCGTGTTTCGCTAGGGCCTGCGGGCCAGGATTACCAGCCGGTCAGCTTTCCCAGGCTCGGTCCAAGGAAGCACCCCAGCCCGCAAGCGGGAAAGAAGGCCTGATATGGGCGCGAGCCCCCGCAGGTGCACGATTCCAAAGCCAGAAGCCTCCAGACAATGCCTGAGAGAGGCCGCCGTGGGAATGCCTTGGACATGGTCTCCGAAGCGGCGGAATAGGGAGAGCTGGCCGTCCGCGTAGACCGGGGACTCGGCGTGATGGGCCTTAAGTAAGAGATATCCAGAGGGCTCTAGTAGGGCCTGCGCCATGCGCAGGGCCCGGCGAAGGTCGTGAAAATAATAGATCGACTCAAGTATGGATATAAGAGTGAAGCGCCGTTGGGCCAGCGCCTCCGGAATCTGCTCCGGAAAAAACCCAGGATGAGTTCTCGTACCACGCTGGCCGGCCGACAGCCGGGCCGAGGCCTGGGGCTCCAAGCCATGGGCCTCGAAGCCGAGGGCGTCCAAGGCCGCGCAAAAGCCTCCGGTGGCCGAGCCCACGTCCAGGGCGAGGCCCCGGCGAGAGATATGACGGACTATAAGCCGGCACAGGGGATCCGAGGCCGAAACCGGGGGGTCCAAGGGCCGCGGGCGCCGGTCCAGAGACTGAAGGGCCTCAGCGCAGCCCTCAAACCCCAGGCGCGGCCTGGGGAATATGGTGCCGCAAACGCCGCAGCGCCAAAGATCGCGGGGATTGTCCTTGCGGAAAATCCCCGCGGAACCAGGCCCGCAAAAGGGGCAGGCGTCGGCGTCGAAAGAGGCCACCGGGAATTAAACCGCGTAAGTCCGCGGATCGTACTCGGAGCCGTGCCCGCCGACGTAGGCGATGGTCCGGCGCAGGCCTTCCTCAAGACTAACCTTAGGCCTCCAGCCGAGCAGGCGCCTGGCCTTGCGGTTGTCGCAGATAAGCCGCCCCACCTCGCTCTTGGCCGGGCGGACGCGTTTCTGATCCTGGGACAGTCGCGCCGAGCTTCGGGAAAGCTTCAAGATGAGCCTCGCGGCCTCGCCTATGGAAACCCCCTGGCCGGAACCGATATTGATGGTCTCGCCCACCGAGCGCGGGCTCGCCGCCGCCGCCAGGAATCCCGCCACCGTATCCTCCACGAAATTGAAGTCTCGCACCGGGGAGAGGCTCCCGAGCTCGACGCGGGATTTCCCGGAGAGAGCCTGGCAAATGGCCGCGGGCAGGACCGCGCGCGCCGACTGCCGCGGGCCGTAGGTGTTGAAGGGGCGCACGATCGCCACCGGAAGCCCGAAGGAGCGGTGGAAGCTCTCGGCGAGTTGGTCGGCCCCGATCTTGGAGGCCGAGTACGGGGATTGCCCCTGCAGGGGGTGCTTCTCGTCCATGGGCGCGTAAAGCGCGGTGCCGTACACCTCGGAGGTGGAAGTCTGCACGAGCTTTT
Source organism: Elusimicrobiota bacterium (assembly GCA_016218575.1). Taxonomy (NCBI): domain Bacteria; kingdom Pseudomonadati; phylum Elusimicrobiota; species Elusimicrobiota bacterium. The sequence continues at coordinate 118,516 of JACRDN010000023.1, read as the reverse complement.
TGACGCCCGAGCGCAGGCAGGCCTCTAAAACGTTCAACGTCCCCTCGACGTTGACCGAGACGAAGCTGCGGGGGGCCTCGTAGGAGTAGGGAATGGCGATGAGGGCGGCCAGGTGGAAGACGACCTCGCGGCCTTTGACCAGTTTGTCCACGAAAGCGCAGTCCGTGACGTCGCCGGCCCAAACATCGAGCTTCCTGGAAAGCTCCGGAGGGACGCGGTCCAAGAAGCCCCGCGTGCCCCTCGAGTTGTAGCGCACCAAGGCCCGGACCTCGGCCCCTTCCTTTAAAAGGGCCTCGGTCAAATGACTTCCGATAAAGCCCCCCGCGCCCGTCACCGCGACTGTGACCCCTTTCCAAGCCATATTGGTTTTCATTTTACCAAGAAACGATGCGGGCCTGTCGGGGCGCCTTGGCGTACTCGCGGACCCCGCCCGAGGCGATGAAGCGCTCGATCTCGACCACGATCTCTTCGGTGAACTGTTTTTTCAAATAAAGACGCCCCTGACTTTTGTCTTGCCTTACGGCCGGGGGCGAGCCCCCGGCCAGACAACGCTCGATCACGCGGCCCATGAGCCCGGTCCCCAGGACCACGTTCTTGCAGCCGATGGTGTGGGTGTCGTCCTCGGCCTTGAAAACCGGCCGCCCCTGCAGGATGATGTCTCCCGAGTCTATCCCGGCGTCGATGTAGTGCACGGTCATGCCCACGTACTCGAGCTCCCGGTTGTAGAAGGGCCAGACATTGGTCCCGGTGCCTCGGTAGTAAGGCGAGAGCCCCGCGTGGAGGTTCACGAGCCGGCCCGGAAAGGCGCGGATCAAGTCCTCGCGGATGATTCCAGTGCCGTGGACCGCGATGAAGCGAGGATTTAAGCCCTTAATGAACTCAACCGTCTCGGCTTGATTAAGACCACCCCGCGGGATTTGCCGCGCCAGGCGCTCCAAGAGCAGCGCCTGATTTTGGCGCTCGGATTCTTCGAAAAAACGCGCCTCGGCCTCCTCGAAGCGCTGGAAATGCCGGGAAAGGCCCTCCGCCCCTCCCGGGCTCGGCGCCGCGGACGCCTCGGACAGCCACCGGGAGTTGGGAAAGGCCCTCGACAACTCCGCCGCGAAATAGCGGTGGCGCGGCCGGTCCGCGGTGAGAACCAGGAGGTCGAGCCTGCTCATAGGGCCGCGAGCCTCTCCAAGGCGCGCTCAGCACTTCGTCCGTCATCAAGGAAAGTCCCGTACTCCGATATGAAGCCCCGGTCGGGCCGGGGCCCGAAGTCCCGTTCCTTTAAGGTTTTCCGGACCAGAGCCAGGAAATCCTCAAGCTCGCGAGCGTAGAGCACGCGCTTGCCGAAATGCGCGCGGGCGCTCTCCTGCCACTGCCAGTTGAGCCCGCAGTCCGTGATCAAGATGGGGCGGTCCGTGGTCAGAGCCTCGAGAAAGGCGGTGCTCGGCCAGTCCATGATGAAGGCGTCGGCGGCCTGGAGTAATTTCCCAAATCCGGTGGTATGGAGGAAGACATTGGGATATTTCCGCGAGGCCAGATATTCAGGCAAGGGGTTCTGCGCCCAGAACTCCCCCAGCTTGGGGATTACGACAAGATCCGCCCCTGGAAACTCGGCGAAAAGATCCACAACGCGGCGCTCGAGCTTGACCGCGGCGCAGTCGGTGCGATATGTGGGCGGGACCTTGATCCCCATGCCGAATTGGCCCAGGGGATAGGCCACGAGGGGCCGGTCGGGGGAAAACCCCAGGGACTCCTTCACGCGCTTACGGTCCGCCTTTCGCGCCCGCTCGGTCAAGCGGTCGAGGGCGGCCGAGCCCACGCAGGCGGTTTTGGCCCGGTCCCCGTATTTTTCCCGGCAGAAAGCCTCCTGGCCGCGGCCGAAGACCAGGAAGAGGTCGGAAAAGTACACGTCGTTATAGTACCAGAAGTTCGGGCTCCTCGGCCCCATGGTCCGAAGGCCGATTTCCCCGTGCTGGTAAACGACGAAGGGGACTCGCGCGCGCCGCGCGGCCAGAGCTATGATCTTCTCGCGGAAAAGCCCCATGGCCGAGGCTAGAACGGCCTTGGGGCGCATAAGGGCGAGCATCCGGAAGGCGAGCCCGTCGAGCCCCATCATTTCCGGGACGAGGTCCCGAAAAAAATAGCTCAACTGGCCCTCGACCAAAGGGAATACGTCAAGGCCGTCCCAAACGAAGCGCCGCTTAAATTCCGGCTCCCGGCAAAGACTGCTCCACAAAAGCGAAGCCTCGCGCGCGGCCCGGCCGCGGCCCGGCCGCAGGCGCAAAAGGGGTGCTAAGATCTGGAGCAGGCGGCTCAAGTTGAAAACCGTGAAGTCCCCCCTTGCGCGATTGCGCTCGAGCATGAGCCCCAGGCTATAGCTTTCATCGAGCACGGCCAGGCGCCGCGCGGGGGGGTAAAAAAGCGCGCGGACGGTCTCGACCAGGCATTGGAAAGCTTTAAACCAGGCCCTAGGCCTGGGACGAGCCAGAGCCGGCTCGTCCCCAACTGCAGGAAAAGCCTTGAAGGGGATATTGTCCCTCTTGAGCCTCAAGGCCAGGTAGCGGGACCACATGGACTCGCGCTTGAGTCGCAGCTCCGGGCCCGGAGCCTCCGCCGGGCTCTCCCAGAACCAAATTTCCCCGGCCTCCGGGAAGGCCGCCCGGATGCGCCGATAATAGGCGTCGCACAAGGCCGGGGCGTTGAAGACATGCCGTAAATTGTAGTAGCAGGAAAGCCCGCTTTGGAGGCCCGGGGCGAAGGCCGCCAGGCGCTCGTCAATGAAGCGGCAGAAGGATTCGGTGCGCTCGATGGAGAGCGTGTCGAGCTCGGCCAAGGCCGGAAGATCGGCGAACTCGTCCAAGTCGTGGAAGGGCTCGCCCAAACGCTCGAGCTCCCAGGAGGCCCGCGGCGCCAAGGCGATCCAAGTCAAGGCCCGGCTCGTCTTCCGGGCCAGGGAGATCCCGTCCTGGACCTGCGCGCCGGTTTCGACGAAGGCTAGTGTTTTCCCCACGCCGTCCGAGGTCAGCGCCCCGCCCTCAGGGACTCCATGGCCGGGCTGTCGGCCGGGATAGGGGGCAGGTGGTTCTCATTCACCATCTTGCGCAGGGAAAGTCGCGGAAAGCCTTGCCGCCGCACGAAGAGCCCCGTGACCCGCCAGGAGAGATATTCCCCGACCATGTGCGGGATCTGGGCGACCCCGTACTTGCGCGCCGCGTTGATGAACACGATCCAGGTGCTGATGAACCCGAGCCTCATGAAAAGCCGCGGATGGAGGATGGGAAGCATGTTGAACTTGCGCATCCGGATCAAGGCGAGAATCGAGGGATAGCGGCTCATGCTGAACTTGGAGCGGTCTGCCTGCTGGTGGAGCTTGTCGGTGGAAGCGCTCGACTCGAGCACCCGGTCGCGGGCCGGGGAGGCGAAGTAGCCGGAGTCGGGCTCCTCCTCGAACAGGGCGGACTTGGCGAGTATCCGCTTGTAGGCCTCCATGCCGAATTTCTCGATGAAGGCGAAGCGCCCGGCGCTCTGCAGATCGTAATGCCAGCGCTCCAGGAGCAGGCGCGGAAACTCGGTGAAATTGATCGCGGTCTCCCCGTCTCGGGCGTCTCGGTCGGATATCTTGAGGAGGTACTCTTCCTCGTCGTCCAGGCTCTGGCCGATGAGGCCGCGCCGGCGCCCGACCTCGTAGAGGGGAGTTCCGGGCAAAGCCTGGGCGAAGTTCACGCTCACGTTGTTAGGGTCCCAATCCGGAGTGAGGGTGGCCGAGTAGCGCAAAAAATCGCAGGTCTCGGCCACGGTCCCGGTGTCCTCGCCGGGCATGCCCACGATGAGTTGGATGATGGTGCTCACGTCTTTTTCCACCATCCACTTCATGACCCTCTTGTTCTGCTCAACCGTGGTCTTCTTCTCCATGACGTCGATCATCTTCTGGCTGCCGCTTTCCATGCCGTAGAAGATGGTGACGCAGCCCGCGGCCTTCATGAGGTCTATGTACTCGGGGGTGATGGAGTTGACGCGCATGCCGCCCACGCGCCAGAGCACGTCCCGCTTCTTGATCTCGGCGAGAAACTCCGAGAGCCAGCGCTTGTCCGAGCCGAAGTTCTCGTCGCCCATGCGGAAAAATCCCACGTTGTGCCGACGCATCATCTCGTCCATGCGCCTCATGAGGACCGGCACCGGGATGTAGCGTATGCCCTTGTCCCAGCGGTGGCAGAAGGTGCAGCGGGCCACGCACCCCTTGCAGGTGTTGATCATGGCCACGGTTTTCCCGTCGCGCTTGACCTTGATGATCTTGGGATCCTCGCGGTCGGTCACGGCGAGCTTGCCGGAATTGGCGGCGGGCACTATGAAATAGTCGAGCTGGCCGAGGTCCTCGAGGATTCCCCAGTCTATGTCGTAGAGCTCCTCGGGCTTCAGGGGCTCGGCGTAGGGAGTCACCGCGAGCTCGCCCTTGCCGTCGACAAAGGCCAGCCCTTTGACCTGTCTGTACTCCTCGCGGCTCTTGGGGGCCGTCTCCCACAGGCGCATGAAGTCCACGGCCGCCCGCTCGCCCTCGCCGGTGACGATGAAGTCTATTCCGGTCTTGCGCAGGAGTATCTCCGCGGAAGTGCCGAGGTTTCCGCCCATGATGACTGTCGTCCCCGGCAGGGCGCGCTTGACGTCCAAGGAGAGCTTCTTGGTGTATTCGTAGGCGGTCGAGACCACCGCGGAGATCGCGAAGACGTCCGGCTTGAGTGCTGCAATGTCCCGGACCGCCTGCTCATACGAGGGGCGCAGGAGGTCTATATTGTAGAAATGGGTATTCTTGTAGCCTGCGCGGTTCAAGGCGCTCAAGACCGAGAGGCTTCCCACCGGGGCGTAGTCCGTGGGCAAAGGGCGGATGGGAGTGGTGGCCACCACGATTCTAGGGCCTGAGGGATTGGGCATTATCGGTTACGCCGGAAGACATAATTAAACAATTTTTCGTAGATCTGGCTGTCAGGCATGGGGGCGCGCGGCTTCTTCTCAGCTAAGAATCCAAGCCCACGCAAAGTCTCCACTATCGCCAGATCCTTGGGCAGGGCCTCGTTGATCTCGATGAGAAGTGAGCGCAGTCTCGGATCGGCGAGAGTCTTTTGGGCCCCGGCCACGATTTTCGATTCCAGCCCGTCCACGTCCAGCTTGATGTAATTTGGGAATGGCACGGGAAAGGCTTCCAGAAATCCATCCAAAGAATAGGAAAGAATGCCTTGCCGGAAACCCGCCGACCTCGGGTTCCCATTAAAATCCACGGAAGCTCCCAGAGAATGGTTGGCAGCCGCGAAGGACAGAGCGGACAAGTGCAGGCGGTCCACCGCCGTGCGGTCGGAAAGCGCCACGTTCAAGGCCGTGATCTTATCGTCCAGCCCGTTCACGGCGATATTCCGGTTGAGCCCCGCGAAGTTCTGGGCCTCCGGCTCGAAGGCGAGCACCTCCAGGCCCTTCTTCGCAGCGTAAAGGGAATAGGTCCCGACATTGGCCCCGATGTCGAACAAGACGCCCTCCCCCTCGAAGGAATCAATCCATTCCAAGGTCTCCGGCTCCTTGGTGAAGTAGGTCTCCGCCCGAAATAGGGAGAGCTCGTTAGGGGTGTGGAGGCGCAGGGCCTGGCCGTTCACTTTCACCTCCGACTCGGTGAAGCGAAGTTTCCCCCCCGTCCTCAGCATAAACCGGCGCAGGGGCCTCAAAGATCCGAGGGCATCCAGGGCGCCCGAAACCCAACGGGCGGCAAGACCAGCGACCTCGCGCTTAAGTCCCATGTTTCCTCGACGTATTTTAGCAAATGTCCCTGGCGTAGCGCGGCCAAGAGCCAATGAGCCAAGGATTCAAAAGTCAACGACTCGACCTCACGAGGCGAAACCCAACGCCGCCGTAGCGGCCGCCCGGGACGCCGGAGTAGCGAACGGCGGAGCGCAGGCCCCCGGCATCGCTGAACCAGGAACCGCCACGAAGGACCCGGGACGAGCCTGTAGAAGGCCCCGCAGGATTGGTCACGGTCTCACCGGGATACGGACCATACCAGTCTTGCACCCATTCCCAGACATTGCCGTGCATGTCATAGAGGCCCCAGGGATTGGCTTTTTTTACGGCCGCGGCATGGGTGCGTCCTCCTGAATTATCGTTGAACCAGGCATACTGATCTAAACCGCCAGCATCCCCGAAAGAATAGGCGGAGAGACTACCCGCCCGAGCCGCGTACTCCCATTCCGCCTCGGTGGGAAGCCGATAAGCGTACCGGCTCTGCATCTGATTTAGGCGCTTGATGAATTCCTGGGTCTCGTCCCAAGAGACGCTTTCCACCGGATGATGGGGGCAAAAAAGCTCGACCCCGTTGACGACTTGGCGGCGCGCGCCGGCGCAATCCTGCACCGTTTGAAAACTGGAAGGATTGTTTCCCGTCACCAAGAGATACTGGAACTGGGTCACTTCAGTCGCCTGCATTTCAAAGGCCTTGGAAATCTCGACCGTGTGTTGGGCTTCGTCCGCACCCCGGTCTTGCTCGCCGGCGGGACTGCCCATCTGGAATTGTCCGGGCTTTATTGGGATAAATTTGGCGGCAATTCCCGCGATTTTCTTGTTGAAAGCATCCATCGGCTTCAAAGCCCTCGGCTGCGCCCTTGTGCGAGGCGTCACGTCCTTGGCGACCTGCACGTAGAGCTCATAAAAAACATCCCCGGCAGCGAACTCTCCGGCCTGGAAATAGGACCGGCGTACCTGGCAAAGCAGCTTTTGATATGCACGATCCAAGGCCTTGCAGCGGAATTTATACTCCACACCAACACCGCTGTTAGAACCGTCCGGCAGCACACCCCACCACCTCCAAGCCAGGGCCTCTTTGTCTTTAATCCTGCTCAAAGGAATGCTCTCGTTTGCCTGTTTCCCATCGGCGGACCTGTAAACCAAATAAATCGTTGGGTCATACTCAAATTGCAGTTCGGGCACCAATTCCGATTTTCCATAGGGCTCAAGCGAGGCCCGGGCCGACAGGCGGTAGACTTTCCCGGCCATCTTTCTCGGATCCGGGAGCAGTCCCCCGTTGAACAGGCGCCGAGCCCTTGACATGTCCAAACTCTTGGGATCGTCTTTCCTCTCGGCCTCAACGGGAGGCGCCGGCGCCTGGACCTGATGGCCCGCGATAAGATTAAGCTCCCCCAGGGCGCTCTCGCCCGCCCAGGCCCGGGTGCCTGCCAATAGAACCAAGCAGAGAATCTTCATATCACAAAACCCCGCCAGTACCCCCGATAAAAACAAGCGGCATCAGTATCAGACTGAGTACAATCAGGATGGCGAGCCAAATACAAATATCTGCCCCGGACACCGTCTTAGGCGACAGCAGCTTCCAGAGAATAGCCCCGAACGACATGACAGCCAAAAAACCCGCCAGCCCGAGAGAATGCTCCGCGATGAAGAGCAGGGCCGCGGAGGTCCACCCCGCCTGATGCGCGGCCCAAGCCAGGCCGCCCAAGGTCGCGAGCCAGCCCGACCCGACCAGCAATTTAGCCTTATTGACTCCAGCCGATTTAAGCTTGAGCCATTGAAGAATATTGTCGCGGAACGCGAAGCCGAGCATGACTGTCGCCAAACTTGATACCAACAAGCCCGCAGCCATGGACGATAGGACGGCCGCGCTTAAGCCCAAAGCATAGGCCATCGGATATTGACGCGCCTTGGGAGAAGCTCGGGGAATATACCTGGAAAATATCCAGGCCCCCGCAATCCCCGCAAAAATACTTTGTCCCATGAGAAGCCCCAAATCGCCGAGGCCGGGCAAAGCCGCCAAGGCGGATATTTTAATCGCGGCCTGGCTCCATATTTCAGAATGGGGCAAGGGCAAGGACGGCAAAGGCGCTAGAAAAGGCTGCAATATCCTCTGGCCGAAAACCGCCGCATAGCCGGCAGAGGCGCCAACAGCGCCCAAAAAAGCCTCGAAAGTTCTCCCGCCAAGGAACTGGTCCCAAAACGGCAGAGGGCCGACCGCGGGGGCCGGAGCAGGGGTAGGAGTAGGAGTAGGGGCAGGGGTCCGTGGGGTTTTAATCGCCGCGGAAGATTTTAAAAGCTGGCTTGCCATCTTGGCGGGATTGCGGGGTTCGAATCTATGCCGGAACCGCAATCGGCCGCGCCAACCAATTTTCGTCGCCGGCAATACAGCCCAGGCCAGGGGGTTCGGTTGCGAAGCGAGAAAAGATTGGGTTTCCTGCTCAGAACTCGCGAAATAGAGCCTAAAGGTCCCCAAGGTATTGGCCGCGAGCACGTCCGCCGGAAAAGGGGCATTGGCCAAGCGGGCGGGTAAAATCACCCCCGCGATCAAGGTCTCCCGATAGAGACCAGCCGCGTAAGCCACGGCAAAAAGCGCCTCGGGATCGGCAGCCACGGGTAAGGAGGCCTGGATATCGGGCATGGCCCGCAGGGCTTTTATCTGGGCATCGCGCGGAACCTCCAAGTCCCGCGGCTCCGTCGCCAAAGGCTCGTCCAACTCTCTGGTCGCGCCTCCAAATGGGTCGGCCAGGGAATGCCGGCGAAGCTCGGCCAGGATTTCGTCCCGAATTCCCCCGGAGTGATTAATGCTGGCCTGGGCCTCTCTGTCCAGAATATCGTTATAGGCCTTGTTAACTTCCAATAAACGATCCCTTTTCCCATCAGGGGTCACTAAAAAATCCGAGAAAAAATAACCCAATTGCCCCAATGCGGTCCTCAACCGAGAATCGTCAAGGTCCGTCCCCAAGACTCTCTCGACACTGGAATTTTCCGCGATCGCGCAAAGCTCCCGGGCCATGCGCCGCAAATGGAGTTGGCTTCGCTCCTCGGCTTGCCTGAATAAGCCCGGCTCTTGATGGAATTTAAGCGCCAGGTTCCCTTCCGTCACGCCATAATCTCTTTGCATCACGTAAAAAAGGGCGGCAAGTTTCCTGATCCTTAGAGGATTATCGCGAGGCATGGCAACCAAACTGTGCAGGATAGGCCCAAAATGCTCCTCGGAAAGCTCCTGCCTGCCCTTCAAGCCTTCAAGGAAATCATTCGCGGCGACTACCAGCTTGCGGTCAGCGTTGCGGTGTCCGTTAAGAATCAGGAGCCGCCCCACCAAAGTCATGATGGGTTCCGAAAAATGGGCTTGCCTGCTACCGCCAAAGCTAAGACCAGGGGAAAGGCCCGCGGCGACCGCCAGCATGCCCCAGAGAAGGCACTTCCTGCGCATAACAGGAGTTTAGGCCCGCATCCCAATAGAATCCTGGGCCATTGGGGAAGATAAAATCCAATTTTGGACCTAGCCTCACCCGGGCCGAAAGGCCTACTCAGAAATCACGCTGACGTCGGTGAACCACGCCCGCGCGTCCTCGTGGTAGAGGGCGAGCATCAGGCAATACGCGCGCACGCCCCAAAATACTATAATTACATCTCCTCCGCATGCCTAAAACTAACACTATTCTGGTCACGGGGGGCACCGGGCTCCTGGGCAAGGGCCTGGAGGAAACCGCCCCCAAGGGCCTCAAGATATTGAGCCTGCACCAGCGCGACTACGCGGTGCCCGATTCCAAAGCCAAGCACGTCGTCCTCGACATCCGCGACAAGCGCAAGGTGGACGCCCTTTTCAAGAAATACCGATTCTCCGCGGTAATCCACGCCGCCGGCATCGCGAGCGTGGACTACGTGGAGAAGCATTACGCCGAGAGCCTCGAGTCCAACATCGTGGGCACCCTCAACGTAAGCTCGGCCTGCCGGCGCCACGGAATATATATGATCTATGTTTCCACGAACGCGGTCTTCGACGGCAAAGCCGCCCCCTACCGCGAGTCCGACCCCGTGCGCCCGGTCAACAAGTACGGCCGGATCAAGGTGGAGTGCGAGAGGCTCGTGAGCGAGACCTTGGAGCGCTTCGCCGTCGCCCGCCCCATCCTCATGTACGGTTGGAACCACGTGGTTTGCCGGCCCAACCCCGCCACATGGATCTACGAGAAGCTCCTGCGCGGCGAGGAAGCGCCCCTCGTCAACGACGTCTACGAAAACCCCCTCTTCAACCGCCAATGCGGCAAGGCTCTCTGGGCCATGGCGCGCAAAACCCCGTCCGGGGTTTTCCACCTCGCCGGCAGGGACGTGGTCAACCGCCACGAGTTCGGCCTGGCCGTGGCCGAGGCCTTCGGTCTCGACAAGTCCCTGATCAAGCCCGTGGCGAGCTCCTATTTTCCCAGCATAGCGCCCCGCCCAAAGAACACCTCCTTCTTGACGGGCCGCATGGAGCGCGAGCTAGGCGTCGCTCCCCTGGGCCTCAAGGAAGGCCTCGAGGCCATGAAGGATTCCATGAGGGCCGGAATTTAACGCCATCCTCCGAATGCCCAAGGCCACGGTTTCGGTCGTCATCCCCGCCTACAACGCCGCCGCCTTCATCGAGAAGACCTTGGACTCGGTGCGGGCCCAGACCTTCGCGGACTACGAGATCGTGGTGACCGATGATGGCTCCTCGGATGGAACGCATGAGGTGGTGGAAAACTACCTTAACCGCCACCACCTGTCTGGCTCCTGCCTGCGTCAGCCCAACAAGAAGATCGCCGCCGCCCGCAACGCGGGCATGCGCGCGGCCGAGGGCCGCTACATAGCGCTTCTTGACCACGACGACCTCTGGCGCCCGGAGAAGCTCGCGGTCGTGATGTCCGAGTTCGAGAGGCACCCGGAAGCGGATCTTATCTGCCACAACGAGAACGTCACCAAGGACGGAAAGGTCGTCCGCCTTTCGCGCAACGGCCCGACCGAGCCTCGCATGTACGAGCGCCTGCTCTTTAGGGGCAACGCGCTCTCCCCCTCGGCTTCGGTTTTCCTTAGGGACAAGGCCCTCGAGATCGGGGGCTTCCGCGAGAACCCCGAGTTCAACACCGTGGAGGATTACGATTTCTGGATGAGGCTCTCGCGCGTGGCGCGCTTCCATTTCCTCGACCAGGTCCTAGGCGAGTACCAGCTGGTCGAGCGCGCGGCCTCTCGGCGGATCGAGTATCACCACGGCAACCTGGAGGCCCTGCTCAAGGACCACTTCAAAACATACTTCGGCGACGACGACGGCCTCATCAGCCGCTTGCGAAAACGCAAGCGGCTTTCAGCAGTCTACCGCTCCGCTTTGGGTCAGCTCATGAGCTACGGCGAGGAGCCCGAGAAGCAGCGCCAGTACGCCCTGAAAATGCTCCGGACCTTCCCGTTCGACCTCAAGAACGCCGTCAAGGCGCTATCTTGGGCCTGGAGGGAGCTCGACCGGAAAGTTATCCACAAAAACTTCCCGGGAAGTTTTTGTGGATAACTTGGCGCTCGCCGCCGCCGTCTACGCCCCGCCTCCGGCGGCCACGCCTTGGCGTCTCGAGGATTTGGCGCCGGGGCACGAACTGACTTTCCACAGCTTCGGCCGGCGGGCCCTGGCCGCCGGCCTGAGGGCCTCGGACATCGGGCCCGGCGAGAATGTCCTTTTTCCAGAGTTCATTTGCCGGGATCTTTTGTCCGCGGCGGCGGCAGTCGGGGCCCGGCCGGCATTTTACCCGGTCAGCGCGGAGCTCGAACCGGCCTCGCCTCCCGAGACTTGGCCCGGCGCCAAGGCCGTGGTCGCGGTGAATTTCTTCGGCTTCCCGCAGTCCCTGGCGCCCTTCCGCGACTATTGCCGGAGGACGGGGGCCATCCTGATCGAGGACAACGCCCACGGTCTCTTCAGCCGGGACGAGGACGGTCGTCTCCTCGGCCTGCGCGCGGACATGGGGATTTTCAGCCTGCGCAAGAGCCTGGCTCTGCCCAACGGCGCCGCTTTGGCGCTCTCTGGCGGCCGCGCCTGGAAGAGCGGCCCCGCTCCGACGTTCGCTCCAAGCGGGGACCTCCGGTTCAAACTCAAGAATTCCTATCGGATGCTGGCCGGGGCCTGCGGCGCGCGCGCAAGCCTGGCGGGCCTGCGGCTTTTCAGGACACTGCGCCGATTGGGAAACGGCAGCTCGACCGAAAAACCGGCCGCAGAGCGCGAACTCCCCTTGCCGGCCGAGCCATGTCTGGAGCTCAGCCGTCCCATCGCCGTCGCCGATCCCGAGATTGAAGCGGCTCGGCGCAGAGAACTTTATGCGCTCGTGGAGAACGCTCTGTGTCAAGCGGAGCTGCGTCCTGTCTTCGAGGCATTGCCCGAGGGCGTCGTTCCCTACGGCTACCCTTTCCGAGCCGAGCCGCAGGGATTGCCTAAAGCTCTAGCGGCCCTCAAGCGGCTCGGCCTTTACCCGCTGCCCTGGCCCGACCTGCCGGACTCGGTGGCCGCGCGCGCGCCCAAGCATTATAAGAACGTGTGGCTCGCCCATTTCCTATGGTGACCTGGAGGCTTTTGCCCGAGAGCTACCCGGACGCGGCTTGGGATGCAATTCTCCAGGGGTTGCCTGACGGCAACCCCTTCCAAGGCTCGTCCTGGGCGCGCCACAAGGAGAACTTCGGCTGGCGCGCCTTGAGGGCCCTCGCCATTGGCGAGGACGGCGCTCCTTTGGCCGCGACGCAATTCCTCGCCAAGAGGCGCCTCGGGTTCACCGTGCTCTGGGCCCGCGGCGGGCCCTTGGGCGGCCCCGAGCTTTGGGACGATGGCCTGCGTTCAGTTTTACGGGAGTCCGGCGGGAGCGGACCGGTTTATATGCGATTCTGCTCGTACCGTCCCCAGAACGGCTCCGTTGAGACGCTGGTAAAAAACGGCTGGCAGCACCCCACCAAGGCGCTCAACCGCAATCTCACCTTCCTGCTGGAGCTAGCACCCGAGGAGGAATTGCGGCGCGGGCTCTCGGCCAATTGGGCGCACAACTTGCGCCGGGGGCTGAAGCGATCACGTCCTCGGGTTTGGGAGAATCCCAAACCCGAGGACGTGATCGCAGTGTACCGGATGATGGAGAATTACAAAGGGATGCATGCGCAGTACCGCCAAGAGGAGCTGGGGTCACTTTTAAAACACTTCAGCTCCTCATGGCTACTACTACGCGCCGACGACGACGCAGGCAACCCGATCGCCCTGCGCGCCTGTGCTACGCAGGACGGCAAGGCTTGGGATCTTCTGGCCGCTTCCTCCCAGGCCGGACGGCAAAGCTACGCCTCCTATGCCCTCCTCTGGAATCTTCTCCAGATATGCCGCGAGCGCGGGGTCAAGACCTACGACCTCGGGGGAGCCGATCCCGAGAAGGCCAAGGGCGTGCATGACTTCAAGAAAGGGACCGGGGCCCGCGAGCTCGAGTACCTGGGCGAATGGGATTGGGCTTGGCCCGGAATTTTGCGCGGGCCCTGCGGGGCGCTTCTTAGCCGTTTCGCCTCCAAAGCATGAGCCTAAAACACCTGGCCTACCGAGGCCTCTCGCGCCTTTGGGCCCTGCGCCCTGCGGCCCGGCCGAAGGCCGGGCTGAGGGCGCTCTTGTACCATTCAATAGGCTCCACCGTTCCGAACGACCATTACGGCCTCAGCCTCTCCCCGCGCCGATTCGAGGAACACCTGGAGGCCCTGGCCGAGGCCAGGGCCGACTGGGAGTGGGCTCTCTTTGCCAAGCCCCGCCCCGACCGTCTCCAAGTTGCCATTACCTTCGACGATGGCTACAAGGACACCTTGCGCGTAGCGGCCCCCCTCCTGGCCAAGCGCGGCATCCCGTTCACGGTGTTCGTGGCTTCGAGCTATGTCTTGAGCAAAAATTCCCTTTATCTGACGGCAAAAGAGTTGAAAGAACTCTCCCAATTTAAAAACGTTCTGATTGGAGCCCATGGCCATCACCATAAAGCCCTGAGCTCGCTCGGGGCTGACGCGCTGTCCAATGAGCTGGTGAAAAGCCGCGAAATTTTGGAAGACCTCCTGGGCAAGCCCGTCACAACTCTCTCCTATCCTCATGGAGCCGTCAACCGGAGAGTACGAGACGCGGCCTCCGCCGCCGGCTACGCTCTCGGCGGCTGCAGCCGCTACGGCTTGAACGCGCCGGACCGCGACCCCCTACTTCTCTGCCGCACCGAGCTCACGGCTTGGGACACGGCGCGCGATTTTTCCCTGAAGCTCGAGGGAAGCTGGGATTGGTTTGCCTGGAGGCGCCGTGACCCGGCTCGCTGAGTCCCAGATCGTCATCCTCAGTAGCATCGAGTGGGACGCGGCCTGGCAGCGCCACCAAATCTTCGCCTCGCAGTGGGCCGAGGCCGGGCACGAGGTCTTTTTCATCGAGAACACCGGTTTTCGCAATCCCTCCCCGCGGGATTTGCCGAGGCTCTGGAACAAGGTTTGGCGGCTCTTCTCCGGAGGGTCTCGCCGCCGCGGGGCCCGCCTGCCCGCCAATCTCCACGTGGTCAATCCCCTGGTCCTGCCGCCCACCTGGAGAATATTCAGGAGGCTCAACTCCTTCCTGCTGGTGCCGGGTCTCGTCGAGAATCTCCACTCCCTGGGCTTGGGGCCGTCGCCCGTCGTCGTCTGCTACCTTCCCACCGACACAACCTTGCAGGCCTTGAAATATTTGAGCCCCGCCCTCACGGTCTACGACTGCGTGGACAATTTCCACGGCCTGCCCGATCCCCCCAAGGACCTGGCCAAGAAGGAGAAGGAGCTCATCGCCGAGAGCGCGCTGGTGCTCGCGACCTCGCGCACCCTTTATGATGACAAGAGCCGCCTGCACCCGCGGGTAAAAGAGCTCCACCATGGAGTTGCGCCAGCTTTCTTCCTACCGGAGCGACGGCGCTCCGGCTATACTCGCCTTTGCTATTTCGGGACCATTTGGCGCGCCCTCGACTACTAGCCGATCCGGGCCCTGGCCGATGCGGGCTTCCAAGTGGACTTGATCGGCCCGAGAAAGGAGGCGCCGCCGCCGCTCCCCGAAGGGGTGAGGCTGAAGTCGGCGGTGCCGCACGCCAAACTGCCGGAAACACTCTCCCATTACGACGCGCTCCTGCTTCCTTACGCCGACGACGAGTACAACCGCGGCGTGATCCCGGCCAAGCTCTACGAGTGCCTGGCCACAGGGCTTGCTGTGCTGGCCAGCCCCTTGCCCGCGCTCAGGCACATGGGCGACTGCCTCTACCTCGTCAAAACCCCCGCGGAGTGGGTCGAGGCCGCAAATGGCCTGCCCGAAACCGAGACTCCCGAGCGCCGCGCCGGCCGGGTGCGCAAGGCCCGCGAGCACGCCCAAGCCAAGGCGTTCTCGGAACTGAAGGGGGCTATGGAAGCTTCCCTCGCCCAGGCTCGGCACGAGCCGGGCTCGGCCTCGCCGACCCCAAACCAGCACTTGATGGCCTTTTTACGGGGATTTACCTGGATCGGGTTCCTCTATGGCCTGGCCAAGGCCTCCACCTTGCTCACCCAAGTGGCGGCGGGGCGCTGGCTCGGGCC
Organism: Elusimicrobiota bacterium; assembly: GCA_016218575.1. Lineage (NCBI taxonomy): Bacteria > Pseudomonadati > Elusimicrobiota > Elusimicrobiota bacterium. Next base: position 103,186 of record JACRDN010000023.1, on the reverse strand, counting down.
GATCGAATACGGCAAGGCGAACCTCGTGCTCGCCGCCGCCGCGTATCTTCAGATACTGCCCATGATGGGCTTCCCCCTGGCCATGAGCAAATTCGTTTCCGAGGAGAAAAAACCCGCCGAGCGTTCCAAGATCATCTCCACGACGTTCACTACCTTCCTGCTTTGGGGAAGTCTTTGGCTCCTGGCGGCCGCTGCGGGCCGCGAGTCTATCGCTGGCATTCTCTCTCTCCCCATCCCGCTATTCAACCTCTCCCTCGCCTTCGCTTATTTCACGGCCTTCTACATCGTGGTCTCAAGCCCTCTTCTCGGCCTCAAGCGCTTCGACTACCGGGGCGCGGCCGAGGCCATTTATGGGCTTTCCGCGCCGGCCTTCCTAATTTTCTACGCCCTGAAGGGCCCGCCCAACCATGAGGCCCTCATCATAACTTTGTGCTCGAGCCTCGCGGTGGCCGCGCTCTATTCCCTGTGGACTTTGAGGACCTACCTCAAGCCCGCCTTTGAGCCTTCGGCCTTTCGGCTCATTTTCCGATACGCCTTGGTCGCCACCTTGAACCTCCTGGCCATCGCCTGCGTCCTGGGGCCCGCACGGCTCATTCTCCACCACCACCACCACTCGGCCCAGGAGGTCGGGATTTTCAGCGCCTACTTCACCTCCACCGCCCAGGTGAGCCTCGCCTTCCTTTACATGCTGAGCTCGGTCCTAGTGCCGCTGGCCAGCTCCGCCGAGGGCCAGCGCGCCACGTGGAGGACTTTTAGGAAATTCTTCCTGCCCATGGCCCTAGGAGCCATGGGCTTTTTCCTCGCGGCCGAGGCCGCGGCTCTCTCCCTCTTCGGCCGGCAATATCCTTTCCGGCTAGACTGGGCGGCGCTCTTCGCGGCGGCCGCGGCCCTCATCTTGATCCACGGCGTGGCCGCGGCCCTGTATTCGGCCAGGGACTTCCGCGGCCTCTGCATATCGGTCGCGGGCTCCTTGGTGGCGGGCCTCTCCAACGCGGCGCTGGGACTTCTGCTCATCCCGCGCTGGGGCATCACGGGCGCGGTCCTGGCCTTGGTCGGGGCCTACGGCCTGGGGCTGGCCGCCTACGCATTGGCCTCGTCGCTCCAGAAGAAATGAAGGCTTGGCGCGCCGCAGCCCTCGGCGTCTGCGCTTTGGTCCTGGCCGGCAACGCCTGGCATATCCTCCATCACAAGGCGCCCCCGGCCTGGGACGACGCCTGGTACTTGGAAAACAGCTTCCGCTTTTACTACGCCCTCAAGCAAAGTATGGCCGCCTTCGCTTGGGAGTATGTCGTTTCCTTCAAGATCAAGGCCCCTCTCATTTCCGTCCTGCCTCTTCCGTTTTACTGGCTGTTTGGGCCGGGCGAGAGGGCGGCGCTTTGGGTGAATCAACTCGCCCTGTCCCTGTGCTGGGTATTCTGCTACAAGATCGGTCGAAAGCTCTATGGAGAGAAGGCCGGCCTTCTCTCCGTCATTTTCGCAGCACTCATGCCAATGTTGTACGGACTATCCCGGATTTACTTGGTGGAATGCGTCCTGGCAACGTTAGTCACCTGGACCCAGTGGAGAATCCTCCAAATAAAAGAAAAAGAGAGAGGATTCTCCCTGGGGCTCATCCTAGGGCTTGGCCTGCTGGCCAAGTCCCTTTTTCCGATCTACGCCCTGTCCAGCATTTGGCTCATGCGCCGGGAACTCCGGCCGCAAGCAAAGACTGCGGCGCTTGCGGCCGTCCTGGTCGCCGGGACCTGGTACGCCTTCAATTGGCCGTACGCCTTGGGGTTCGCCTGGAGCGCGGGCTTCGGGGCCATCGGGAAAGACTACGGGCCCGGCGGTTCGGGCCCGTGGGCGCGGTTTGTCTCCCCTCAATTGCAGTTCTTGGGGCAAGGCCTGTCTTTTAGTTGCGTAGCGGTTTTTTTCTCCCTCATCCTGTTGAACTGGAGGAAAATGGGCGAGCTCTCCCCATCCAAATTTCTAGCGGGATGGTTTTTATTGCCATGGCTCGCCTGGACGATGGGAGTCAACAAGGAACTGCGCTATCTGGCCCCGGCCTTGCCGGCCTTGGCCATAGGACTAGGGGCCTGCGCCGCCTCCTGGGCCAGTGGAAGGCTTCGAAGAAGCCTTCTGGGGCTCATCATCCTGATTCCACTCGGAGTATTCAGCTCCCAAACTTTCGGCTGGCCCGAGGCTCGCGCCCTAGCCTATAACGGCCCCCCCTCGAATAACCCCGGCTGGGACCGCGCCGCTTTGGTCGCCGCGGCCGCCAGGCACGCGGGTCCGGGCTCGGTCATCGCGGTGGCTCTGGAGCACCCGTTTCTCAACGCCAACAATTTGAGTTCGCTCGCAGCGGCCGAAGGCCGCGGTTATCGCTTCATCAACCTGGGCTACGCCCAGAGTTCGGCCGAAGGGGCGCTCATTAGACTTAAAGACAAAAGTGCGGATTTCCTCATTCTAGTCCGGGACGCTCCAAAGGGTGATCTCTCACCACTCCTTAATCGAGCCAATGCGGGACTCATGAGCGCCGTGCGCCATGGGACTTTGCCCACTCTCAAGTTGGAATCCGTTCCCCTCTTCCCCGGCGTCCACGCCGAGCTTTACCGAATTTTAGGCCGGTGATGTTTGATATAATCATTATTCGCCTCCGAACGCGGAGGCTACAGACATGACCAACCGCTCCGCCGCGCAATTCATAAAGAAGAAGTCCCAGCGCACCCAAGTGGAGTGGGACAACCCCCGGCCCCCCTTCCCGCGCGAGGTATTCTTCGACATCAGCAACGCCTGCAATCACACCTGCGTGTTCTGCAGCAACGTCAAGATCGCCGAGCGCGCCAACATGGACAAGGAGCTGGCCTTCCGGCTCCTGCGCGAGTGCAAGGAAAACGGCACCACGGACGTGGGCTTCTACGCCACCGGAGAGCCCTTCGTGCGCAAGGATCTGGCCGAGTTCGTGGCCTACGCCAAGAAAATCGGGGTCGGCTACGTCTTCATCACCACCAACGCGGCCCTGGCCACCCCCGAACGGGCCAAGCCCGTTCTGGACGCGGGCTTGGACAGCGTCAAGTTCTCGGTCAACGCCGGAACCCGCGAGTCCTACAAGAAAATCCACGGCAGCGACGACTTCGACAAGGTCATCGAGCACATCAAGTGGTTCCACGCCTATCGGGAGAAAAGCGGGCTCAAATACGGGCTCTACTTCAGCATGGTGCCCACGCGCTTGACCGAGGGGGAATGGCCCATCCTCCAGAAGCTCCTCGAGCCCTACACGGACGCCGACGATTTGCGCGGCTGCTCCAACCAGGGCGGCAACATGTACGAGAACAACGCCACCGAGGATGTGGACAAAAACAATCTCCTCGGGAGCATGCTCCCCGGCCAGAAGCTCGGCAAGTGCCCGGACCCCTTTTTCCGCTGCACCATCACCCCGCAGGGCTTCATGACGACCTGTGTCGTGGACTACCAGAATTACCTCTGCGTGGCGGACCTGAGCGTGACCACCATGAAGGAGGCCTGGCACAACGAGCGCTTCGTAAGGCTCAGGGAGCGCCACATCTCGGGCGACCTCAAGGGCCTCATCTGCCACAATTGCCTGGGCAACTGCGACGAGCCGACGGCACCCCTGGTGCCAGAGTTCGCGCGCCCCTTCGCGCCCGAACCTCCCAAGAAACGCCGTTCATGAGCCATCGGCGCTTCAAGCCGCATCTTCTGGCCCTGGAGCGCTACCGCACCTCCTCGGGCCGCGACATGGAGGAGGGGCTGTGCCTCGACCGCAACGAGCGCGTCGTCCCATTCCCCAAGAGCGTTATGGCGGACCTGCGCCGGGGGCTCACGAGCCGGCTCCTCAACTATTACCCGGACCCGGCCGGCTTCTACGACAAGCTCTCTCGCTTCACCAGCCTTCCCGCCGACCACCTGTACCTGACCAACGGCATCACCGAGTCCATCCGCGTCCTTTACGAGACCTTAACCGAGCCGGGAGACGAGGTCCTGGTGGTGGATCCCACCTACCCCATGTACCGGATATACTCGTCCATCTACCGGGTAAACCACAGGGCCATAGGCTTCGATGAGCGCCCGGAGCTGCGCCTCTCGGACATCGACTCGGGCCTGAGCGGCAGAACCGCGTTCGTCTGCGTCCCCAATCCCAACCTGCCCATCGAAAGCTACGTCGGCGTCCCGTTCCTGCGGGACCTAGCCCGGCGCTGCCAAGAGCGAGGGGCCTTTCTCGTCGTGGACGAGGCCTACGGCTTCTTCGGCGCCGAGACCGCCGCGGGCCTCATCGGAGAATTTGACAACGTCATCATCCTCCAGACCTGCTCCAAGGCCTTCGGCCTGGCCGGGGCCCGGGTCGGATACATGATGTCCCGGCCCGAGACCATCTCTTATCTCTCCAAGACCCGCTCCTTGGTCGAGTCCAACAGCCTCTCCATGGCCGTGGCCTCGTACATGCTCGACCACCCTGATATCATGAAGAACTACGCCCGCGCCACCCAAGAGGGCCGCGACAAGCTGCGCCGGGGCCTCGCCGCCATGGGCGCGCGCTGGCTGGGCGGGGACAGGACCAACGCCATGCTGGTTTTTCTGCGCGACAACGAGGCGGTCAAGGATCTGGTGGCTCAGATGCGCAAGAAGAAAATATACATCAGGGCCTCATTTGAGAAACCACTAGACCGCGCCGTGCGCGTCACGCTGGGGCCGAGGAAAGCCATGGAGGCCTTTCTCAAGGAATTCAAAACTTGGGCCAAGGCCAATCCCGGGAGGCTCTCGGCGTGAAATTCCAGAACTTCCGAAAGGACTGGCTCAAGGCCAAGGACAGCAACACTCTCGCCAAGACCTCGATCATCGGACCGGACTGCTCGGTCAGGCGCAGCATCATGGGGGACTACAGCCGCTTGAAGCCCCACACGGAACTGCGCGCCAGCGCCATCGGGGACTATTCGGTGATCGGGCCCTACGCAATGGTCAACGCCTCGACGATAGGCAAGTTCAACTCCATCGGCCCCGGCGTCTACATCGGGCTCTGGGAGCACAATCTCTGGGTCTCCACCCATTCTTTCTATCTGTCGGAGGCCTGCGGGGGCTTGGTCAAGGGCTTCAAGGACTACGAGAAGGACGCCGAGACCGCAACCATCGGCCACGATGTCTGGATCGGCGCCAATGTCACCGTGCTCAAGGGAGTCACGGTCGGCCACGGCGCCGTGCTCGGCGCCGGCAGTGTGGTCACCAAGGACATCCCCCCCTACGCCGTCGCCGTCGGCAGCCCCGCCAAGGTCCTGCGCTACCGATTCAGACCCAAGGACATCGCCTACCTCCTCAAGCTCCGCTGGTGGGACTTCGACCGCCAGACCCTCCAGAAGATGACCGACGCAGGCGTGTGGGACTCGCTGGACAAGGTCAAGGCGTTCTGTCGCTAACACAAATCCCTCCCCAACTTGAAGTCATAAATTGTGACTTCAAGTATACGAGGGTCCCTTTTAGTTCCATCGTCTCAGGGCTCCGGAACGCGCCTGGGATGCGGCGGCTGGCTTGGCTCACCGCGCTCTCTCCACAAGCCGTAGCCATGGATGAGAGCCACGACCCCGAAACCAATGGCTGGACCTATCCCGCCTGTGGCCAAGGCCCCCACCAAGCCCGCCACGCCCAGGCCCGCGTATCCCGCGTGCGACACATTGCGCACCCACCGGCTCTCGCCCTGCAGGCCGCGCGGGTCGCCGGGCAGCAGCCGGAACTGCGGCCGCACCCCATTGTTGGGAGCCCGAGGCAGATTGGGCGCGGTTCCGTAAATATCGAGGTCCAGCTTGCCCGCGTGAAGCGGGCCGGGCGCGATGAGGACGCAGAGAGCTGCAACGACGAATGCTATGGCCAAACGCATGATGTCCCATCAAGACACCGCGCTTGCGCCAAAGTTCCTGTTTGCGCGCCCACGGTCAAGGAGAGGTCAGTTCTTCGAAGTAACGCCGGACTACTCGTTCGTAAGCGCCCAACTCGCCCCCATGCAGCAGACCCTTCAGCTCCGAAATCGCCTCCTCCTTGTCTATTCCAGCGGCAAGTCGCGCCAGGGCTCTAAATGCCCTCAAAGGAACGAATTGCGGGTGCTCCTTTGCCGCGTTTTCCAAAAGCGCCACCGCATCCCGCGTTCGTCCCACAACCCGCAGGGAGCTCCCCAATCCCAGAAGCGCCTCCGGCCGGAATTCTTCCGACAAGCCCGAATCCAGGGCCTTTTGGTAGTGCGGAATCGCCTCCTCTTCCCGGCCGAGAGAATCCAAAGCCGAGGCAAGCTCATAGTGAACCCGGGCGTCGCCGGGAAACGCTCGCGCGAGTTCCGCGAAATGAGCCAGCGCCTCTTCGCGCTTTCCGGCTTGCGCCAACTCAAGCCCCTCGTCTATTTTACGCTCGACTGGTCCCATCTATAGCCTTCTTAATCTCCTTTCCGCCCCAAGATCGCGAATACCCGGTGCGGTATACGCAGCACATCGCCTGGGAAAGACGCCTCAAGCGTCCGTGCTAACGCCGCATCGAAGTCCTTGACCTTGTCGCGAGATAGGCTCGCTCCCACTCCGGCGCTCGCTCGAATCCGGCCGCGCCAAGCCTCGGGAGAGTAGGCGATATAAACATCGTACGAGAAGCTCTGGAATTCGGAGAAGCCAGCCGAACGCAAGTGCGGCAGGCTTTCGGGATGAAATCCATTGCCGCCGCCCATATGCCAGCTCGGATTGTGGGCCGTGATCAGACGTTCGGTCGCTTCGACGACGTTGCCGGGGAAGGGAAGCCAATCAAAATGCGCGATGACGGCCCCCCCCTGCGTTCTCGCAATACGCGAGATTTCTTTTGCGGCCGCGGGGCCATCGAACCAATGCCAGCATTGGCCCGCCGAAACGACGTCCGCCATTTGATTCCCAAACGGGATGGCTTCGGCCGAACCAGTCTTGTATTCGACGCCCGCCTTGGCGATGAAATCGAGCTGCCGGGCCTGCTCAAGGAGGCGAACGTCGGGGTCAATGCCAAATACCCGAGCTCCCCGGAGGGCGAATCCTCGCGCCAAAGTTCCCGTTCCCGTGCCCAAATCAACGACAGTCTGCCCCGCGACGCCAATTCCGAAAGCGCCAAGTCGCTCAAACAGAGAATCGGGAAAGCCAACTCGAAATTTCGCGTAATCTTTGGCAGCGGCCCCGAAATTTGTTGTCATGTTTCTAATTTAGCGCGAATCCCGAACCCTCGATTGATGCAAACCCTCCAGGATGAACATTCGCATTAGGATTTGATAGGGAACTCCCCGCCAAGCAGCAAGCTCCTTGAGCTCTCGAATCGTCTCTTCTTCCAAGGCTATGCTTGTCGGCAGCTTGCGCTTCCTCTTAAGACGTTTCGCCGCGGCCAAAAGTTTTTTCTCCTCAAATTTTGAGGAAGCCCGATACTCAATCGGAGATTTCGCGTAGATACGCTTCATAGTATTCCCTCTCATCCTTCTTTGCTGGCCGAGAACTGATCGGTCTAACCTTACCTGCCCTAAGGGTAAAAACCACATGAAGGATGCGGCCTGACATGGTCGCCCCTACAATCCCCAACCGCTCCTCAGGCACCTCGGGGCTCATTTGAACACCCAAGGCCGCGGCTTGCCCCAACCCAAAGACTTCTTCTGTCTCCGCTGTTGTGACGCTGTGCTTTGCCGCGCTCTTTGAGCTATTTCCCTCATCCCAGTCAAATTCAAACCGCGGCGTCTCCTGAAGCCATAGGATCAACCACTCGATGAATTTAAACTTCGCCATTATTTAATATAGTGTACAGCACTATTTATTACTTCGCAAGGAATATTTCCGACTTTCGGCTGGTTGACGCCATCTTCTGCGGAAAAGCCCTGTCGGCCCATTTAGAAATAAGACGGCGGCCGAAATCCCTCGGGCAATGAGCCTCGTACCATAATCGAAGAGCCGGCGCCCTGCATGCGTATGGACAGCTCGACGAACCCGAACCGACGATAAAAGGCAGGCGCAATATCCGCGTGCAGAAAGGTCGGTCCCTCTTCGATTCGCAACACTTCCCCAATTAGAGCCGAGGCATAGCCACACCGCCGAGACTCTGGCGAAGTAGCCAGCGATCCCAAACCCCACGCGCCCTGCGGAAGGCCGAAAACGTTGCGGTAGCAGATAAGTGCGCTCAAGAGACGGCCGGCAATCTCCAGCACGTACCATTTGCCTGACGCGTATTTCGGCGATCTTTCGCATTCCAGGAGATAGGCGTCGATCGAGCCTCCCCTCCCCCAAGCATCATATCCCATGAGATAAATCGCGCGAAGCTCATCGGCGCGAGCCGCTCGAATGCGCGGCCTGCATCCGTCCATCAGTTTAAGCTGCATGCGTTCTCATCTTTCGGCTTTCTAAAATCGCAGCCTCCTTTTGGGAGGAAATCGGATTAATCCTAATCGGCGAATCGGGAGCTCGACCGCATCGGGTGAACCATTCAAAAGTTGTCCTTATGGTATCGGAGAGTGCCCGATAGGTAAGACCATTTGCAATTGCCTTCCGGTTGTCCCCCTGGAGAAAGCCCCCGGAATCTTCGTCATTTTCTGGAATCCATAATGGAAGCTCTGTCCAGGCTTCGATTCCGGCCGCGATCAACTCATCATCCGGGACCCAGTGAAAACGGGCATCGCTTCCAAGCGTGCTGCAGCACTCCTTGAGCAACTGCTGCATTGTCAGCGTCTGCCGCGGACCAACGGCGTTGAATCTCCCGGCAGCCTTTGCCTCAGCCAATCGGATGCACCAGTCACCGAGATCCCGCACATCGATGAACTGCACGGGGCGTTCTGGCCGCCCAGGCGCTAGCACGTCTCCGCCTCGTTTAATCCGTTGCGGCCAGTAAGTAAACCGGTCTGTAGGATCGCAGGGGCCAACGATAAGCCCCGGACGAACGTGGGCGACTTGCCCAGGATACGCAACCTCAAGAGTCTCCTCGGAGCGCGCTTTAAGCGGGCCATAGCCTTCATTGCCTTGCGCGAGCGGAGAATTTTCGTCATATGAACGCCCCGGGGGAAAGCTCGCATAAGCAGAAACACTCGAGATGAATGTGTAATGTTCGATCGAGTCGCCGAGAATTTCTGCGATGTTGGCCGCCTGCTTTGGCGTATAAGTAGATGTGTCAATGACGGCATCGAAACGTATTCCTTCGAGCGCGGACAGATCGCCGTTGCGATCGCCACAGAGTTTTTCTACCGTTGGAAAGAGCTCTGGATTCTGCCGTCCGCGATTGAATAGCGTAATGCTATGCCCCCGCGAGAGGCCGGCTTCTACGATATGGCGGCCAAGAAAAACTGTCCCGCCCAAAATAAGGATTCTCACCATATATAGCTTATCAATTACATGGATATGGCCGAAGTCGTCGGCAGGACCTCCTGTAGCTGAGGCAAGAGTATTTGGTAGAATTTGTAGCAAACATATGCCTAATTCCAAAAAGGCGGCCTTGGATGAGATTCGCCGGGTGGTCGCGCTCGAGGCCAAGGCCTTGGGTCGGATGCTGGGGACCATAGACGGGCGCTGGGCTCGCGCGGTGGAAATGCTGGCCGCCTGCCGGGGCAAGGTTATCGTAACGGGGGTGGGCAAATCGGGACTCGTGGCCCAGAAGATCGCGGCCACCTTCTCCTCGACCGGGACCCCGGCCATGTTCCTGGACCCCGGGGAAGCCCTGCACGGGGGGCTCGGTGCGGTGCAGAGGGGCGATTTGGTGCTGGCCCTGGGCAAGTCGGGAGAATCTGAGGAATTAAACACCCTCCTGCCCGCCCTTTCCTCCCGAAAGGTCAGGCTGCTGGTCATTACAGCCAATGCCCGCTCCACCTTGGGAAAGGCCGCCGACCTCGTCCTCGACATGCCCATTCCGGCCGAGGCCTGTCCGCTGAATCTCGCTCCCACCACGAGCACGACGGTGGCCATGGCCCTGGGCGACGCCTTGGCCGTGGCGCTCATGAAGCGCCGGGGATTCAAGGCCGAGCATTTCGCGGCCAACCATCCGGCCGGGCGCCTGGGCCGGCGCCTGCATCTGCGCGTCAAAGACGTGATGCGGGCCGGCCCCGACAATCCGACTGTGCTCGCGCATCAAACCACGCGCGACCTTCTTTCCGTGATCACCCGCCTGCAGGCGGGAGCCGCCTCGGTGGTGGACAAGAAAGGGCGATTCTTGGGCTTGGTTACCGACTTCGACATTCGACGGGCTCTCGGGGGCGGCGCGGACTTCAACCGCCTCACCGTCAGGGAGGTCATGAATCCCAAGCCCACCACCATAAGCCCGGACGCGCTCGCGGCCGAGGCCCTCGAGGCGATGGAGGACCGCAATAATCCCTTCAATGTTCTCCCCGTGGTGGACAAGAAAGGCCGCTCCGTGGGACTGATACAGACCCACGACCTAAGAGCCCGGGGCCTCTGATGGGAGCGGCGACAACTTTGCTGAGCCGCGATGTGCAGAACGGCCAAGAAGTCTGGCGGTTTAACAACGGCCGTCTGCGCGCGGAAATTCTCCCCGGCTTGGGTGGAAAAATCTGGACCTTGGAGGATGCGGAACGCGGCATCCAGTGGATTTGGCACAACGAGAATCTCTCCCCGGCCCCGCCCCAGAAGGGCGGGACCTATGACGACAATTGGGCCGGCGGCTGGGAGGATCTCTTCCCCAACGACGCGCCGGGAGCCTTCGATGGGCGGGAGCTCCCGGACCACGGGGAGTGGTGGAGCAAAGCTTGGACGGCCGAAATAGCGGAGGACTCCTCCCGGCAGGCGCAAATCCGTCTACGGCTCAAAACCAATTCGGTCGCCGCTTCGTGCGAGAAAACCATCACGCTTAAAGCCGGAGTGAAGGAACTGACTGTGCTCTACCGCGTGCAAAACTTGGAGAAGAAGCCCCTGCGCTTCATGCTCAAGCAGCACTTGGCCGCCGCGGTGCGCCCGGGAGACCGCATCGAGCTTCCGGGAGGTTCCATGCGCCCCGTGGACCTGGCGTTCTCTTCCCGCCTGGGGGAAGCCGGGCCCTTTGCCTGGCCCCTGGGCTTGGACAAAAACGGCCGGGGCGTGGACATTTCCCTTTTGCCCCCGGCCGGGTGGGACAGAGAATTCGTCTACGTCTGCGACCTCCCCGAGGGCTGGGCCGGGATCCGAAGGCCCGACGGGGCGGGGCTGCGCATGAGCTTCGATCCAAAGGCCTTCCCGCATTGCTGGCTGTTCATGGACTTCGGGGGCTGGCGCGGGCATTACACCGCGGTGCTCGAGCCTTGCACGAATTGGCCCAAGGATCTAAGTCAGGCGGCCGCGGCCGGGCGCTGCGCCTGCCTGCCCCCGGGCGGGACTTTCGAGACCGCCGTGGAGGTCTCCCTTTCGTGAAGGCGGTCGCCATACTGCCGGCGCGCATGGGCTCAACTCGCTTTCCCGGAAAGCCCTTGGCCAAACTCCTGGGAAAGCCCATGATCCAGCATGTCTGGGAGCGCGTTTCCCGCTGCCGGGCCCTCGCGGACACCGTGGTCGCCACCTGCGACTCGGAGATCGCGCTGGCCTGCAAGGCCTTCGGGGCACCGTTCGTCATGACCTCGGACAAGCACGAGCGCGCCAGCGACCGCGTGGCCGAGGCGGCCCGCAAGGTCAAGGCCGACGCCTATGTCCTCGTCCAGGGCGACGAGCCCATGACCTCGCCCGAGATGGTGGAGGAGGCCCTGGCACCCCTGGCCGACCCCGCGGTCGCCTGCGTCAATTTGGCCGGGCGCATCCAAAGCGAGTCCGAGTTCGAGGACCGCAACTGCATCAAGGTGGTCTTGGACCTCAACGGAAACGCCCTCATGTTCTCCCGGGAGCCCATCCCCACCCGCAAGCTCGGCCCCTGGGGAAGCTTCCCCGCTTGGAAGCAGGTCTGCGTGATGCCCTTCCGCGCCGACGCCCTCGAGCTTTACGCTCGCTTGGCACCCACCCCCCTTGAGAAAGCGGAGTCCGTGGACATGCTGCGCTTCCTCGAGCACGGGATCAAGGTCCGCATGGCCCCGACCGGGCATTCCTCGCGCGCCGTGGACACGCCCGAGGACCTGGCGCGAGTGGAAGCCCTCATGAGGGAGCTCCCATGAAGCCCAAAGTACTGGTTTCTGCGCCCTACGCCATGCCCGTGATCGGCCGCTTCAAGGCCGACCTCGAGAAGGCCGGCTGCGAGGTGGTAGTGGCCCAAGTGCGCGAGCGCTTGGAGGAAAACGAGCTCTTGGCCGTGATCGGGGACGTGGACGGCCTCATTTGCGGCGACGACAAGGTCACGGCCAAAGTGCTGGCGGGAGCGCCCAAGCTCAAGGTGATCTCAAAGTGGGGGACGGGGATAGATTCCATAGACCAGGAGGCCTGCAAGGCGCGCGGCGTGCAGGTGAGAAATACCCCCAACGCCTTCACCGAGCCCGTGGCCGACACGGTGCTCGCCTGGATGCTGTGGTTCGCGCGCAAGCCCGCGGAGCAGGACCGCGGCATCCGGGCCGGGAAATGGGAGAAACCCCCTCTTTTCGCGCTGGGCGAGAAAACCTTGGGCATTATCGGGGTGGGCCACATCGGCCGCGCCGTGGCCCGAAGGGCCAGGGGCTTTGGAATGACGCTGCTTGGGACGGATCCCATCCACCCTTCGGAAAATTTTCTTAAAGAAACCGGCATGAAAATGCTGCCCTTGGAAAAACTCCTATCCGCTGCGGATTTTATTTCTCTCAACTGCGACCTGAATCCTAGTTCCCGCCGTCTCATGGATAAAAAGGCTTTCTCTCTAATCAAGCCCGGCTCCTACCTCTTAAATGCCGCCCGCGGCCCGATAGTCGTGGAAAACGACCTCGTGGCCGCGCTCGAAAGCGGCAGGCTCGCCGGGGCCGGGCTCGACGTCTACGAGCGCGAGCCATTGCCCGCCGACAGCGCGCTTCGGCGCCTGTCCCAGGTCGTTATGTCGCCCCACAACTCCAATGGCAGCCCCCGCGCTTACGAGCGGGTACACGCCAGCACGATCAAGAACCTCCTCGAGGGCCTTAATGCCTGAGATTTCCATCGTCATCCGGGCCAAGAACGAGGCCCGGCATCTGCCCGCGCTTCTGGACGGCATCGCGGGGCAAAGCGAGCGCTCGGTCGAGGTGGTTCTCGTGGACTCGGGGTCCACCGACGCCACCGTCTCCATCGCGCGCGGGCGCAGGATCCGCGTCGAGACGATCCCCGCCGAGGAGTTCACCTTCGGCCGCTCCCTTAACATCGGGGTGCGCGCGGCGACGGCTCCTCTGGTGGCCGTGGTCTCCGCCCACACCCGCCCGGTGCACGAGCGTTGGCTCGAAAGCCTTCTCAGACCCTTGAGGGAAAACCCCAAGATCGCCATGGTCTACGGCCGCCAGATCGGCTGGGACACCTCGAAGTTTGCCGAGACCTTGGACTTCGACCGCTTCTTCGGCGGGGAGGCCAAGGAGGTGGACGAGCACTTCTTCGCCAACAACGCCAACTCGGCCCTGCGCAAGAGCCTTTGGGGCCTGCACCCATTCGACGAGGGCCTCCCGGGCCTCGAGGACATCGAGTGGGCGCGCTGGTGGCGGGCCCGGGGCTGGCGCGTCGCCTACGCCCACGACGCGCCCATCCACCACATCCACGAGGAGACCTGGGAGCAGGTGCGCCGCCGCTATTTCAGGGAAGGGATCGCCGCGCGCCGCATCGGGTGGCTGCGGCGCCGGGACCTGCCGGTGGAGCTTTGGGGCGAGCTCAAATGGCTTTCCCGCGATCTCATCGAGGCCTCCAAGCGCGGCCTATTGTCCTCCAAGCTCGGGGAGATCCTGCGCTTCAGGCTCAATAAGGTGGCCGGGACCGTGGCCGGGGTTTGGAGCGAGGCCGCGAAAGGCGAGCCATGAACTCCACTTACCGCGCGGTGGTGATCGAAGGCCCCAATCGAGCGAGACTTCTTGAACGATCCACCCCCAAGTTGGAACCGGGTGAAATACTCGTGCGCCCGGCCTGGCAGGGCGTCTGCGCCACCGACCTCGAGGTTTTCGATGGAAGGCTTGGCTATTTCAAGGACGGGACCGCCAAATACCCCATAGTCCCCGGGCACGAGCTCTCCGGGCGCGTGGCCGCGGCCGGGGAAGGTGTTTGCGGCCTTAAACCCGGGGATCCCGTCGTGGTCGAGTGCATCCAGGGCTGCGGGGAATGCGCCTTATGCTCCGAGGACAACGCCATAGCCTGCCCCAAGCGCCGGGAAATGGGCGTCATGAACCTGGATGGGGGCTACGCCGAGCTTGTTCTGGCACCCGCCCGGGTCGTCCACCGAGTCCCGCCCGCGATCCCCCTGCGGGCCGCCTCCCTCTGCGAGCCTTTGGCCGTGGTCTGCAAGGGCCTGCGCCGCCTCGGAGGCGCTTGGGGCGCCGAGCGCCGGCCGCGCGGCGCGGCCGTGATCGGGGCCGGGGCCGTCGGCATGCTCGCGGCCTTAGTCTTAAAATCCAGAGGCCACCACCCGGCCGTGATCGAGCGCGACCCGGGACGCCGGGCTCTGGCGCAAAAAGCCGGTCTCGAGGCCCGCGCCGGGCTCTCGGGGCTCGCCGGCTTCGACTGCATCGTGGAGGCCACGGGAAACCCAGAGGCCCTGCACGCCGCCGTCGCGGGATCTCGTCCGGGAGCGAGCATGCTCCTGCTGGGCCTTCCTTATGACCAGCGTCCATTTCCTTTCGAGTCCATCGTCGCGTATGACCGCGCCTTGATCGGATCCGTGGGGTCGGGCGCCCGCGATTTCAAGGAGGCTCTTGAAATCCTGCCCAGGCTCGACCTCTCCCTCTTTTTCGGCCCGGAATTTCCTCTCGAGGACTACGAGAAGGCCTGGGCCGCGGCGCGGGCCAAGACCAGCCTTAAAGTCGCCCTCCGCGTCGATTTTGCGGCTTAACAAGCCCTGAGTCATGAAGCAGGACGAACGCTTTCAAACTTGGGTCGCGGATGCAACACATTGAATACGCCAAACATGCTATTCCATCGTCAATTTTTGTAAAATAAAGAAGAAGTTTGGGGAGCTTGGTGAGACCAGGCTGAGAGTCCCGATACCTCGGGAGACCCTAAAAACCTGATCTGGGTAATACCAGCGGAGGGAATATGAATGAAGTTCGCCTTTCCTGCCCAACCCTGCCCTATGGTCGGGTCTCATCAACTCGACAAGACCGTCCTCCGGTTCCTCGGGTATTGACCATCGCTGGCTCGGACTCTGGCGGTGGCGCAGGCATTCAAGCCGACCTGAAGACTTTCGCGGCGCTGAAAGTCTATGGGATGAGCGTCGTCACAGCGATCACCGCACAGAACACGCGCGGGGTGCTGGCGGCCATGGACATGCCCCCGCAACTCATCGTCAAGCAGTTTGAGGCGGTCGCTGATGATCTCGGTGTTGACGCGGTCAAAACAGGGATGCTGTCTAACGCCGCGATCGTCGAGACGGTTTCGGCGATTCTGACCCGCTGTCGATTCCATAATCTGGTCATCGACCCCGTCATGGTGGCCAAGGGCGGATCGGTTTTACTGAAAATCGACGCGCGGGAAGCTTTAATCAAGCGTCTATTGCCGCTGGCAGGGATCGTAACGCCGAATCTGCCGGAGGCGGAGGCTCTCATTGGGCGGCGAATTATCGGCGCAGCCGCGATGCGCGCGGCGGCGCGCAGCATAGTCGCCTTCGGTCCGCGAGCCGTCTTGCTCAAGGGTGGTCATACGCGGGGCGCTCGCTGCAAGGATATTCTGTTCGATCGGGTCAGATTCCTAACATTGGACGGCCCAAGAATCAATTCACGCCATACTCATGGAACCGGCTGCACTTTGTCTGCTGCCTTGGCGGCCTATTTGGCGCTGGGGCTGAATTTGCGCGAGGCGGCGCTGCGCGCGAAAGATTACGTTGCTGGAGCGATCTGCGCCGCTCCGGGACTCGGTTCCGGCTGCGGGCCGATTCTCCATCACTGGAACGCGCCATGAACTCAGGACTTGGTCGACTCCACGTGATTACGGATGAACGATTAATCCTGCGCCGGAATTTCTTAGAGCGCATCCGGCAGGTGGCTGCATCTGGCGTCCAGATTATTCAATTTCGCGAGAAGTCCTCACTGCTGCGCGACCGAGCGGAATTGGGACAAGAGCTTTCCGCGCAAACAAAGCGTCTAGGCATCAAGCTGATCGTCAACGATGACCCGTTGCTGGCGCGCTTGATCAAGGCTGACGGTGTGCATCTCGGAGCGGTGGATCCACCGGTGGAAGCGGCACACGAGCTCCTCGGCCCAAATGCGATCATCGGCGTCTCTTGTTACGGCGACCTCGCGCATGCCATTGAAATGGAGCGCCGCGGAGCAAGCTATGTGTCTTTTGGCGCGTTTTTTCCTTCACCGACAAAACCCGACGAGCCGTTGCTCCCCATGGAGATTCTCGGAAAGGCGCGACGACGCATGACCGTACCGATCGTGGCCATCGGCGGAGTCACCGCGGCCAACGCAGGCGCGCTCATGCGCGCGGGCGCGGACTCCGTAGCGGTGGTTTCAGCTGCTTTTGCGGCCCGCAATGCCGGTCGTGCCGTTGAAACGTTAAACCATAGTCTAGAGTACACTCTATGAAAAAAGAAGAATTGCCGAGCATTGGAAAGATTCCTCCGGAAATATTCGACGCCATTATCTATCCACGGCTAGGAGCGCGCTCGAAACGAATATTGACCGGGCCGCGCCACGGCGTCGACTGTGGGATCGTGGACCTGGGTGGAGGCCAGGTGATGGCGGTAACCTGCGACCCCTTATTCGTCGTTCCTCAGTATGGTTGGGAACGCGCCGCATGGTTTGCATTTCATATCCTGGCCTCGGATATCGCCACCAGCGGCCTCAAGCCGGCCTACTTGGCCGTGGACATGAATCTGCCGCTGACGACAAGCCGCGCGGATCTGGAGGCATTCTGGAGCGTGTTCCACCGAGAGTGCGTGAAATACGGCGTTAGCATCGTGACCGGGCACACGGCGAAATACGCGGGATGCCAGTACCCAATGATCGGTGGAGCGACGATGATGGCCATGGGTCGCCGCGACAGCTATGTAACGACCGAAATGGCGCGTCCCGGAGATATGATCATAATCACGAAAGGAGCCGCCATAGAGGCGGCCGGTCTTTTTGCGGTCACTTTCCCTCGCTTCATCGCGGAACGTTGCGGCACCGACTTCGCGTGCCAGGCGGAAAAATTATTTTGGCAGATGTCGACGGTCGATGATGCATTGGCCGCAGCGGCGATTGGGTTGCGTGACCGCGGCGTCAGTGCCATGCACGACGCAACCGAGTGTGGAGTTTGGGGCGGCCTCTACGAAATAGCACGCGCTTCTGGCGTAGGCCTGCATATTGATCAGGGTGCTGTGCCGGTATCCGATGCGGCAGCCAAGATATGCGAGTTATTTCGCATCGACCCGTACGCTTCGATTAGCGAGGGGACGTTGTTGTTGACCTGCCGGGAGCACCACACCGGCCGCTTAATGAAAGCTTTCAAGCGTCGAGGCATCCCTGCCGCTGTTATCGGAGAAATCCTCCGACCAGAGAGGGGAATTAAAATCTTGAGCGGGAGACGCGAACGAACGCTCACGCATCCGGTTGTCGATCCTTTCTGGCAAGCTTATTCGCGGGCGCTTGACGCGCTCTTGTGACCTTAAAACACGTTTGACGATTGAAACCCTAGTGTAGTGTCCCGGAAATAACTGGACAATGGAAGGCCCAGATTTGAGAACAGTTCTAGGCGCGACGAGGGCGCGGGCCGAGGCCTGTAACCGAGGAGCAACGACGAAATGCTCCAAAGATGGGCCTTCCCTCCGGGACACTACACTAGAATCCCAGGATTTCCTGCCGCCACGCTTCGGGCTGGGCGGGCTCGAAGAGCCGGGCCAAGGCCGCGGACACGGCCTCGGGAGTTGGTCGCCGCGGCTCGCGGAGCATGGACTCGAGCGCTTCCTTGAAATCCGCGTCGCTCGCAGTGGACAGAAGCTCGTCGCTTAAAACGTCCGAGGGATCTATGTCGAGCAAGGAATCCGAGCGGTAGCGCAGAGCGGGAACGCCCAGCGCCAGGGCCTCCAAGCCCGCGGCCGTGCTCGTGTAAACCACTAGGCGCGAGCGCTTGACGGCCTCGGCGAAGGCCTCGCGGGCGATCCGGGCGGGGAAAGGAAGGTCCCTCGCCGCGTGGGGATCGCCGGGGTGGGGCTTGACCGCGGCGGGAGCGGGAAGCCGGCCGTCCGGAAAAGCCCTGGAGATGGCCGAGAGCAGGTGCCTGGCGCGCAGGGGATCCACCGGAAGGACGACTAGAATCTCCTCTCCCTTTTCGCCTGCGGCAAAGACGGGCGCCCTGAATCGCCGGCTGCCGCCGCCGCGCAGTCTGGATTCAGGAACGCCGCCCTGGGCCAGGACTTCCCGGGGATGGGGCCCCGCGGTGAGCAGGGCATCCGGGAAGGGCGCCCACTCCGCCTCCCCCCGACCCAGGAGGAAGGGCAGCTGCCAGGGCGAGACCGTGGTATGCTGGGAGCCGACCACTTTCACGCACCGGCGGCGCGCGGCCAAGGCGAGCAGGCGCTCCTGGGGCTGGCCTTCCCAGGCCAGGACCAAGGCCTTCCAAGGGCGGGAGGAAAGGAGGCGCTCGGCCGCGTCCCAGAAAAATAAATGGGCGCACCGGCCGGAGCGCGAAAAATCGTGCCACCATTCGCGCCGGACAAGGAGTTCTATGGGCAGGCCCGCCAAAACGCGGGGGCCGGGCGGCTCCGGCGGCAGGGCCGCCAGCGCGCGCAAGAAGCCCCCGAGCGAAGCCCAGCGCATGAGAGGCTCGACGCTTCCGCGGACGGCCAGGCGCCTCTCGAAGCCCGTGACATCGGGATCCGTGCAGCGCACCGCGGACGCCCCCGCGGCCGAGAGCTCCTCCTCGAGGCCGGGAAGGTAGGGATCGGTCCAGCGCCCACCCGCCAGACAGCGCTCGACCAGATAGCTGTAAATGAGCACCGCGGGCGGGCCTGCGGGAGGGGGAGGCGCGACGGATCGCTGAGAAGCCGCGGTGCGCAGGGCGGAAAAAGCCATGCGGCAGGCCCAGAACCAGCGCCGGGCTAGTCCAGTCAGCAGCGCCGCTGCGCGGCGCTGCCAGAGCTCTGCCATGGATCTAGATGGGACTCCTATTTCTTGGAAAAGAGCGGCCTCAACTTGGCGCAGAAGCCACGGATCCTCGATAACGACAACGAGGCCCTCCCCCGGCCGCTCGCGCGCGACGCGAGCGGCCACTTCAAGATAGCAGCACAGCTGGAAGAGCTGGGAGGCGCTCCAGGACTTCCAGGCCAAGGTGCCCGCCCACCAGGCGGGGGAGTCCTCTTGGCGGCGCCCCCACTCGGCCACCAGGTCGAGGAAAGGCCCGCGCAAGCGCTCTCCGGCCTCGGACAGGCGCAAGCCCAAGGGCTCGGGAAATCGGCCCCAGGCCCGGGAAAGCCGCTCGCGTCGCGCGACGTCCCAACCGAGATAAATCCAGGTCCCTCCGCCCCTTGGCAGAGGGGCTGAGACTGATTGGAAATGCACCGGGGGCGCGTCCGCCATGGAGCTTTATTATCTATAATTTATTTTCTTGATGCTGCGCTCTATCCCATCTCTGGCCTTTCTCGCCTTGGCGGGAGGGCTTATTTTCGGCCCGCACGCTCCTCAGGCCGGGCTCCACCTCGACGACCACGCCTTCCACGCAACCCTGTCGAAACCGCGCTGGAGCCAGATGCGCCGCGAGTTTCTGGACTACGTGCCGGGGCGCAACCTCTACATCCTCTATTACGCCGCGCTCTACAAAATCCTGGGACCCGACCCCGCGCGCCTGCACCTCTTCGGGCTTTTCCTCGACCTCCTCAACGTGGGCCTGGTCTATGCCCTCCTCGGGCAGATGGGCCTTGCCGAGTCCCAGCGACTGCTCGCCAGCGGGCTTTTCCTGGTCTATCCCAACCACGGAGAGACTCATTTCTGGACCTCGGCCATAGCCATGAACCTCCTATCCACGACTTTCATCCTCCTCTCCTTCTTGGCTGCGGGAATCGCTTCTCTGCGGCCCGCCGCCAGATGGGGATTGGCCCTGGCTTTTTACGCCCTGGCCGCCTTCGACTACGACCAGGCCTTCTTCATGTGGATCCCCCTTCTTTTCTTCCTGCGCCGCCTCGCTCCGGAGCCCCGTCCTTCCCATGAGGCTTTGGCCGGGATCGCGGTCTTCGGCTTGGCAGTGGATGGGATCCATTGCCTCCTGCGTCTCTTGGCGCCCGTCTCGAACGGAGGACGGCCCATGATTCGCTTTGGGAATATGCCGGGAAGCTTCCTCCACTCCTTGCTCGATTCCTTCGTCCCCATGCGCAAACTGCCGGCCTGGGAGGCCCTGCACAGCTGGGCCGGGGGGCCGGGACCCACGGCGGCGCTCCTAGCCGTCTTGAGCGCGGCATGGATTTGGAAGATGGCGCAGCTGCGCGGCTCGGAGGAGGCTCCCGCCGCGCCGTGGACCGTGCTGAGCTTCGGAGCCTGCTGGTTTTTTTGCGCCTATCTCCCCAATTATTTCTGGTACATCAGCGCGCGCCACAACTACTTGCCGAGCCTGGGCCTCGTTCTATGCCTGGCCGCGGGCGCGCAGCGGTGGCTGGCAAGCGCGGGCTTAAGACCGCGGCGCGCGGCCGCGGGCGCGGCCTTTCTCTTCTTCGGACTTTCCGGTGGAACGGCGTTGGCGGAGGGCTACGGCTGGAGCCTATCCGCCCAACTCCAGCAGCGGTTCGCCCAAAAAGCGCTCGAACTTCTAGGCGGCAAGGCCGACAGCCTCTTCCTATTGGGAGCCCCGCTCTCGATCGCCCGGGCACCGGCCTTCAGGCAGCCCCGCGAGCACGTTTACGCTTTCGCGGAGAGCGGCGGTGCCCTTCCCAGGGCTGGAGACATCATGATGGGCCCCACGCGGCGCGGGGCCTTCCACGGCAACCAGGTCGAGCTTTTCGGCAAGGAGTATTTCTCCTGGACCCCTTATCGGGACATGCAAGTCATGCTCTACAATAACGGAGATTTTGCCTGCGCCGGCGGCCTTAAGCTCGAAATCCCGGGAGGCAAAATCGAGACCGTCGCCTTGAATGCTCCCACTTCCTGCCGGGCCGAGGCCCGGCTTTCTCCTAAGGCGTGGCTCATGGACTCGCGCTTTGTTCCCGGGCAAGGAGCCTTGCCGCCGCTTTGGACCGCCGCCAACGGAGCGTCTCTCCTCGCCCTACGGGGAAGGCTCGCCGGAGAATGGCTCGAGCTCGAGATGCTTTGGAAGGCCGAGAAAAAAATCGCCGCCGACTTCGCCACTGTGGTGACTTTGCGCCGGAACGACGGCTCCATTGTTTTCGAGCCCGTCTACGCGGCCGAGCGCCAATACTCCGCGCTCTGGCCCTGCTACGACGACCTCATCCCCCCCGCGAGCTGGCCGGAGGGAGCCGTGGTCCGAGAGACCTTCCGCTTGAAGAGGACCCCGGCCTTGACCGCGGGAGCGCTCGGAGCCGAACTCTCTCTCTTCGAGCGGCGAGATAAAGACCCGTGGGCCAAACTCGGAACCTACTCGGTCTCTTTGGCCTTGGCCAAAGCGCCATGAAACAGGACTTGATCGAGGAAGTCCCCTGCAACCTCTGCGGCAAGGACCAGTCCAAAATCCGCTATCAGTCCCTGGAAGGCTGGCCCGGGGACGGCGGACAATACGCCGCGACCACGGACAGGTTCGGAGCCTACGGCACGATCCGCCAATGCCTCTCCTGCGGTTTGGTCTACACAAGCCCCCGGGTCAAGGCCGGCGCCATCCACCAAGCCTATGAGGAAACCCAGGATCAGGACTATTTCCTGGAGGCCGATTCCCGCAGCATCAACGCGTACCTCGCCCTTTCCATGGTGCGGCGCTTCGCGCCCTCGGGTCGGCTTCTTGAGGTGGGCTGCGCCACGGGCTTCTTCCTGAACGCCGCGCGCCTCACCTACGAGGTTCACGGAGTGGAGCCCTCGCGCTGGGCCCGAGACTACGCCCGCGAAAACCTCAAGCTCGAGATCTCGGAGCGAGACTTGAAGACGGCCCGCTTCCCGGATGGGCACTTCGACGTGGTGGCCGCCATAGACGTCATCGAGCATGTCCCGGACCCGGCCGGGCTCTTGGCCGAGATACGCCGGGTCTTAAAGCCCGGTGGAGTCCTGTATCTCGTCACCCCCGACATAGACAGCCTCTCGGCCCGGCTCCTGCGCGGCAAATGGTGGGGACTGCGGCCCGCCCACATCTATTATTTCTCGCCCAAGACCTTGCAGGAGCTTCTGCGCCGCCAAGGCTACGAGACCGCGCTCTGCCGCTCCTACGGAAGAATATTCACATGGAACTACTGGCTCTCTCGCCTAACGAATTACCCAAAATTTCTCTCCCGGGCCCTGGCGGCCGTTATCAGAACGTTCGGCGTCGAGGACAAATTCCTCTATCTGGACACCCGGGATTCCATGCAAATCATCGCCCGGAGGCCGCGTGGCTGACAAGCCCCTGCGAGCGGCCATTCTCCTGTTCTGCCTGTGCCTGCCCCTGTCCATTGCCGGGGTCAACATCGCGGCCGGGATGTGGACCATCGCCCTGGGCTGGACCGCCCGCCGGCGGGCGCTGGACTGGGGGGATCTACGTCGGCCGGCCCTGCTGGCCCTGGTAGGCTATCTCTTGGCCGGGCTTCTCTCCTCCATTTTCGGCGTGAGCCCCGCCGAGAGCCTGAGGCCGTTCTTGAAGGATCTTCACAAGCCGTGGCTGCTTCTCCTCTGCTTTCTCACGCCGCGGGAATTGCGCCCGAAGGAGGCTCTCCCGGCCTTGGCCATGGGGTTCGCCGCCGCCGCCTTGGTCGGGGCCGGGCAAAGCCTCTTCACACGCGCCGGAGACGGCTCGGTCTGGGTCCGCGCCCATGGCTTCGTCCATCCCGTGACCTATGGAGAGCAGGTCGCCTTGGCCTGGCTGGGGGCCCTATGCTTTTGGCTGCATCCCAACTCGGATGAAAAAGCAGGGACTGAGCGCTTCCTGGCGGGAGGACTTCTCGCCATTTGCAGCGTGGCATTTCTACTCAACCAAACCCGCGGCGCGCTTCTGGGCCTCGTCGCGGGATTCGCCGCGGTCTCAGCGATGTCAAACCGCCTGCGTTGCAGACTCTCTTGGGTCGCGGGAACGGTGGTGCTCGTGAGCGTTCTTTGGGAAATACTGCCCACGGACCGCTCCTTGGTGAGGACGGTTCTCCAGCAGGGCCTAGAGCCCCTGCGCAACCGGCAAATGGACCGGGTCATACTCTGGAAAGTGGGGCTCCAAATATTCAGCGACCATCCCTGGCTCGGGGCCGGACCGGGAAATTACCGCACCCTTTTCCCCGACTATTTCCACGGAATCCTCGCCAACCAGCGCGTTTGGGGCTCGGCGCATAACCTCTTCGTCCATCAAATGGCCGAGCGCGGGCTCCTGGGCCTGGGCGCGCTCCTGGCGTTCTGGGCAGCACTCTGGAGCTCGGCCCTGGATCTCGCCCGGAGGGAGGGCGGAGCCTGGAGCCTGTGGGCCATGGCCGGGATCGCGGCCTTCTTCTTCATGAATTTCACCGAGGTGGCGTTCCAGAACGAACAGGCCTCGGCCCTGGTCCTTTTCCTATGGGCCTGGACGCAAAAGGAAAACCAAGCCCATGCCTAAGCTGAGCATCCTGATCCCTGTCTACAACGAGAAGGGCACGCTTCTCGAGATCTTGCGGCGCGTCAAATCCGCGGCCCTGCCCGCCGGGCTCGAGCGGGAGGTCATCTTGGTGGACGACGGCTCGACCGATGGCTCCCGGGAAATCCTGTCGAGCCTGGCCCCGCCGGAGGCCAAGGCTCTTTTCCATGCGCGAAACCGCGGCAAGGGCGCCGCCGTCCGGACCGCCTTGGAGAGCGCCCAGGGCGACTTCATCCTGATCCAGGACGCGGATCTGGAGTACGATCCCGCCGACTACGGCGCTCTCTTGACCCCGCTCTTGGACGGGCGGGCGGATGTCGTGTACGGATCGCGTTTCCTGGGCGGCCCTCACCGGGTCCTTTTCTTCTGGCACTACTTCGGCAACAAGATTTTCACTTTCATGGCCAACGTGCTCTACAACGTCAACTTGACCGACATGGGCACCTGCTACAAGGCCTTCGCGGGCCGCACGCTCAGGGCCATCCCCCTGAGAAGCGAGCGCTTCGGCATCGAGGCGGAGCTCACGGCCAAGGTCTGCAAGCGCCGCCTCAGGGTGTACGAGGTGCCTATCTCCTACAGCGGCCGGACCTACGCCGAGGGCAAGAAAATCACGTGGAAGGACGGCCTGGCCTATTTCTGGTGCCTGCTCAAATACCGTGTCCTCGATTGACCGCAAATCCCTGCTCGCTCTTTTTCTCCTGGCCCTGGCCTTGAGGGCCGGGTTGGCCGTTCTGACCGAATCCCATCCCATCTTCCCGGCCTTCCATTACACGGACGCCGAAATCATGGACCAAGGGGCCTGGGGCCTAACCCAGGCCTGGGAAAAATCCCTGCCCTATGAAATGCCCGGCTCCACGAGCCAGAGGATCCACCTGGTGTGGCTCGCCTTGATTTACCGGATCGTCGGCCATGTGCCGCTTGCCGCCAAGCTCGTCAACGCCCTTTTCGGGGCTCTCAGCGTCTGGGCCTTCTTCCGCCTCTGTCTTCCCGTTTTCGGCGCCTCCCAAGCCTTTCTCGCGGCCGGGGTCCTGGCCTGCTGGCCCTCGCATGTTTTCTTCACCTCGCAGAACTTCAAGGACGCGCTTATTTTTTTCTCCGCCTACCTGGCCTTGGGAAGCTTTCTGCGCCCCGAGCCCTCGTTCCTGGCCGGCATCCCGGCTTTCGTGGCCATGGGGCTTCTGCGCCCGTACCTGGCCTTCACCGCGAGCCTCGCCGTGGCCTCCGCCTCGGTATCGCGGAAAGCCTTGGCGGCCCTGCTGCTGGCCCCAGCCGCGTTCTTGCTGGCCTTTCAGCTTATTTTTTCCGGGCCCTTGGCGGTCCCGGGCCGGAGCTCGGGCTTGGCAAGCCAGCTACCCCTGGTGCGAAGCCCTCAGGCCCTCTCGGATTTCCGCAAGTTCCGCCAGGACGCGGACAGGGATTGGGCCCGCATCCACAAGAACCGCGAGATCGCGAGCCAAATTTTTTACGGGATCGAGTTCCATGGCTGGCTCGACGTTCTCCTGTTCCTGCCGCGCGGGGTTTTCTACGTCCTCTTCATGCCCCTGCCCTTCCTCTACCCTTTAGGACACAAGCTGGGCCGCGTCCTGGCCAGCGGCGAGAACACTTTCATGTTGGTCCTGTCGGCCCTGGCCTGCCTGGGGATATGGAAAAGCGGGGCCTCGCCGCGCAAGCGCGCCCTGATCGTATTCTTTCTCGCCATGGCCGCGGGCTCGGCCCTGTTCGAGTTCGACCTGGGCAGCGCCACCCGGCACCGCCTGCTCTACCTTCCGATGCTGTTCCCCTTCGCCTTCTGGTGGGCCCGGCCTCGGCGGTCTTTCGACCGCGGCCGGAAAATCAAGGTCCTGCAGACGCTCGAGTGCGGCGGCCCTGGAGGCACGGGGAACCAGGCGGCCGCTCTCTGCAACCATCTTGACGCCAGAACATTCGAGCCCCTGCTTGCCTATGCCTCGCGGGAGAGCGATCCCGAGACCTACCGCGCCCAGGCGGGCGGCGCGAAAAAGGCGTTCCATGTCCCGGAAATGGTCCGAGAGATCTCTCCGGTCAACGACATGAAGGCGCTGATCAAGCTCTACAGGCTCTTCCAAAAGGAAGAGCCCGATATCGTCCACGCCCACTCCTCGAAGGCGGGATTCCTCGCGCGCCTGGCCGCCTGGGCCGCGGGAGTCCCGAAAATCTTCTATTCCCCCCACGGCTACGGCTTCCTCCAGGAGGACCGGTCCTGGGCCGCGAGAAAGCTCTACTGGGTTTTGGAATTCTCCGTCTCCTGGATAGGGGAAATCGTCGCGGTTTCGCCGAGCGAGGCGGCGCTCGCCCGCGGGCTTGCCTGGGGCAAGCCGGTCCACATCGTCTGCGACGCTTGCCTTGGAGAAGCCTTGGAGGCGGAACCCTCGAAAGACGGCGAGACCCGGGTGGGATCCTGCGGGCGCCTGGCCCCGGCCCGCCAGCCGGAGGCCTTCCTCAACCTCTGCCAGAGGCTCACGGATTCCCGCAACCGCATGAAGTGCGTCTGGATCGGCGACGGGGAGCTGGCCCCCAAGTTCAAGGCCGAGCTCCAGAACATGAACCTCCTTTCCCGCGTCGAGGTCACCGGCTGGCTCGAGCCGGCCGCGGCCAGGAAAAGAATGCGGGGCTTGGACGTGTTCGTCCACTACTCCCGCTGGGACGCCTTCCCCAACGCCGTTCTCGAGGCCATGGCCTTGGGAATCCCCGTGGTGGCCTCCGACATTCCCGGCAACCGCGACCTTGTGGTTCATGGGCAGACCGGCTACCTCGCCAAATCCGAGGTCGAACTTCTGGAATACTGCCTCAAGCTGGTGGACAATCCCGGGTTGAGGAAAACCCTGGGCTGGGCCGGGCGCGAAAGAGCCTTGAAGGAATTCAGCCTCAAGGAGACCATTACACGTCTGGAAAAGCTATATTTAATATAGTTGCTGATGACAGTGAACGCTCCCGATAAGGCTTCGCGACCCGCGGCGGCGGCTTATCAAGGCGCCGCCGCCCTTCCCCCCTGGCTCAGGCACGTTCTGCGCACGGGCCTGCATCTCCTGTTCGATGGCGTCGCCATCGCCCTCTCCTACGCCGTGGCCTACGCCCTGCGCTTTCACTCGACCTGGTGGCTCTCGCGATTCCCTCTCACCGGGACCGCGCCCGAGTGGGCCTCCTACGAGAAGATGCTCTACGCCGCGGTTCCGCTTTGGCTCATGATTTTCGGCTACTCCTCCAAGCTCTACTCCGACCCCTGGATGGGCTCTACCGACCGCTTCCTCAAGATTCTGAAGGGCTGCGTCCTGGGAACCGCCCTCACCTTGGCCGCGACCTACATCTATTCGCGGCTCGAGTATTCCCGGATGATGCTGCTCTTGATCCTCCCCATTTCCACCGTGCTCGTCACCGCCAGCCAAGCGGCCGTTTTGTGGGTGGACGAGTGGATGTCCCGCCACGAGGCGGCAAGGCCGGTGCTGATCGTTGGCGGAAAACTGGTCGCCGAGGAGCTGAAGCTGCGCATCCGCTCCCGGCATCCCGAGGCCTCCATAGACGAGGTGAGAGAACTGCCCTCGGCGGGACAGCTAGAGGAGATTCTGGGCCGAAAACCATACTTCGAGCTGATACTTCTCACATCCTCTCTCCCACACGACAGGATACTAGCCGCCGCCGAGGTCTGCGACGCCCGCGGCGTGGCATTCAAGATGGTGCCGGATCTTCTCGAGCTGCGCCTGGGCGAGGTGCAGATGGACCATAGCCTGGGCCTGCCCGCCTACCGCATCCAGCACGGCTCGATGACCCGGATCAATTTCGCGGTGAAAAGGGCCTTCGACCTCGCTTTCAGTACAAGCCTTCTCGCCTTTACGGCAGCGCCCATGGCTTTGGTATGTCTCCTCATCAAGCTCGACTCCAAGGGGCCGGTGCTTTACCGCCAGAGGCGATACGGTCATAAAGGGCGGATCTTCGAGGCTTTCAAGTTCCGCACCATGGTGGACGGGGCCGAGAGACAGATCCAGGCGGTCAAGGGCTTGAACGACCACCCAGGGGCCTTCTTCAAATCCAAGAAAGACCCGCGGGTGACCACTGTCGGCAAGTGGTTGAGGCACTTCTCCTTGGACGAGTTTCCCCAGTTCTTGAACGTCCTGCGCGGCGAGATGAGCGTGGTGGGCCCCAGGCCCTTGGCCCTTACCACCGGAGAACTCGAGAGCCTGCAAAGGGATTTCGGCCCCACGGCCAAGAAGCGAATGAACATTCTCCCCGGCATCACCGGGCTCTGGCAGGTCTCGGGCCGCTCCGACGTTTCCAGCGAGCAGCGCTTCGGCCTCGACCTGTTTTACGTCGAGCACTGGTCCCTCGGCCTGGACCTTGAGATCATACTCAAGACCATCCCCGCCATGCTCTTCGGCAAGGGCGCGTATTAAAAGGATGCCAGGTGCGCGCTTCCCGTCCATTTTGAACTTATTGTTGATCCTCTCATCAGCATTCATTGCCCCCGCAACAGGAAACCCTGGAAACACCCAGTTCAATGACATCGGCATGCCTCGAACCAGCGTCAAACCGACGGTGGAACCGGCGCTTTTGCTCAAGCGTTTCCTGGAAAAAGCCGGCCAGCTCGGGCACCGCTTGCCACTGGATCCCACTGTCTGCGAATGGACCCGCCCCTCCATAATCTCTTGGCGCCAGGAGAGGGGTTGCGTGGCCGTCTCAACCTGGAATAAGCTCCCCGTATCAACAAAAAAACTGCTGACAAAGTGGGCCAAAGACGGCAAGACTTCGGGCCAAGAATTCTTCTCGATGCTTTTCCGGTGGCTTTTTGTCCCGCATGAGCTGGCGCACGCCTTTCAGACGGCTTCGCGAGTTGACCCGGGCCACGCGGCTTCCGAGCGGCAAGCCAATGATGCGGCTGTAGCGTTCTTAATGACAGAACCGGAAGGGCCCGGGCGGCTCACCGAGCTTGAATCCCTGCTGCAAACCGCCTCCAAGCAATGGCCCCCAATCCCCGCCGACCCTCAAGAGGCGGATTCTTATTTCAACAAAAATTACGACGAACTAACCAAGGATCCAGCCCGGTATGGGGCTTACCAACTGCGGTATCTCCTCGACAGCTTGGCCAGGCGAAACAGCTTGCGCTTCGAGGAAGCGCTTCTCACCGTGTCTTCATCGCAACCACGTCAAGCCCCTGCGCTCGATAAGTATTAAGCGTGTTTCGGCTGGTAAATCGTCGCGACGGCGACTCCCATGATGAGACACTCAACGAATCCGCCGACCACCCAAGCGGTTGCCAAGCCGCAGGATACCGG
Organism: Elusimicrobiota bacterium; assembly: GCA_016218575.1. NCBI lineage: Bacteria > Pseudomonadati > Elusimicrobiota > Elusimicrobiota bacterium. The sequence goes on along the minus strand of JACRDN010000023.1, from coordinate 74,226 downwards.
GTAAACCATGTATTCGACCAGCGGAAAAGACGCTGTCATTAGACCCATCCACAGCCCGTAGCGCAAACCCTGGCCGACGGCAGGTTTTTCATGCTCATGGCCATTGGTATATATCTTGGTAAAGAACAGGGCGAACAACACGCTCGCCAAGAACACGGCCGGTTTTCGGCTGGCCATCGCCTCCGGAGGGTTCCACAAAGTCATGTACCGAGCCTGCTGATAGGCCCCTTTAAGCAGAACACCATGGACAATAAATTCAAGGAAATTCCTCAATACCAGCGCAGAAACGGCGGCCATGCCGAACTTCTTGCAATCGAGTGAGCAGCTCATAGGCACCTCCATCGGAATTTAAGATTATTGGAATTCTAGCACATGAAGCCCCCTGTTCCACGAGCGATTCCACTCACGATAAACTAACCAGAAATAGGCTAGAATCTGGTCGGTTCAGATGATGAAAACCGTTGCGCCCGAGGCGGCGGCGCGCCTGTTCCTGCGCCGCCAGCACCTCGACCTCCCGCTTAAGCGGCCTCTCACTGAGGAATCTCTCTCGAGATTCGTCGAGGACGCGGGCGGGCTGCAGCTTGACTCGATCAACGTCCTAGAGCGGGCCCATTACCTGACGCTCTGGAGCCGCTTCGGCGCCTACGATAAAGACGCTCTCGACAGGATGATCTATGAAAAGCGCGTCCTGATCGAGTATTGGGCCCACGCCGCCTGCCTTGTGGCGGCCTCCGACCTTCCCGGCTGGGCGCGCGCCATGGCCGACTACAAAAGGCGGCACACCGGCTGGTCGGATTGGCTCAAGGCTCACCCCAGAGTCCTGCGGCGGGTCGAGGATGAAATCCGGCGCCGCGGCCCGCTTTCCTCGTCGGCTTTCGCCCGCCCGGTTTCCCAGGACAGGACAAAAGGGTGGTGGGACTGGAAGCCGGCCCACCATGCCCTGCATTACCTCTGGATGAGCGGGCGCCTGGCCGTTCACTCCCGCCGCCACTTCCAGAAAAGCTACGACTTGGCCGGCCGCGTGCTGGCCCCGGTCGAGCCCATGAAGCGAGGCGCCTTCTCCCGCTGGCACCTGCGCAAGACCTTGCGCGCCCTGGGGGTCGCGGCCGAGCCAGATCTTTCCCGCTATCTGACCTTCCCCCGCTTTGAATCCGCCGAGCGACGCCGCGCTCTGGGAGCCCTGCTCAAGGAAGGCGAGGTGGTGGAAATCGCCGTTGAAAACCGCCCCGGGCGCTGGTACGTCCTGGCGGAAGACCTGCCCGCCCTGGACGCCCAAGACCCGATTCAAGGGACCACGCTTCTCTCCCCCTTCGATTCTTTGCTCTGGCATCGCGCCCGGGCCAAGAGTCTGTTCGGCTTTGACTACAAAATCGAGGTTTACACGCCGGCCGCCCGGCGCGTCCACGGCTATTACACCATGCCCATTCTCCACGAAGGCAGGCTTATCGGGCGCCTCGACCCCAAGAATCACCGCGCCGAGAGGCGCCTTGAAGTCCGCGCCGTTCATTTCGACTCTAAGCCGAGCGCCAGCGCCGTCGCCGGCACTATGGAGGCCTTGCGCTCCTTGGCCTCTTTTCTAGGAGCTGAGAAAGTAGTAGGGTGCCAGTCATTTACATCCTTAACTTACTTAACTTCCGCTGAGATCGCCCCTAAAGCTCTTGAGACGGCCGGCAAGGATATACGCAAATAGAGGGCGATTTCCGTGACGGTATAACCTGAATCGAAGGCCGCGGCCGCGAAGCGACGCCGGGCTTGGCATACCGCCGAAACCTTTCCCGGACTGCGCAGTTGAGCAAGGGATATCCCGGACGATTTGGCCGAGATCACTGCAAGCTCCTCAAGAGTGGCACGGCAAGAATCAATATTGAAATATTCACCCACCGCTTGAAGCGGCTCGGCCGGCGCAGGAAGAATTGACCGAACAATGGTAGAAGCGCTCTCCAGCCCTTCGGTCATGTAGCTGCGGTATTCCCAGCGCGCGACCTGAACATCTTCGTGGAACATGGAAAGAAGCAAATCTTGATCTACGAGGCCTCGGCCGCGCTGACCTAGATACTCATGATGACTGGAATAAGGCCACCCAGCGGGATCTTCGGCCATACCGGCTCTTACCGGATTGAAATGGATGTAGCGGACCAGATGCTTGAAGTACGCGTCTTTTGGACAAAGAGATGTTTTGAAACGGTCTTGAAACACGTGCCCCACCCGGTCCAGCCTCGCGTTGAGGTATTTGGCGTAACGCCCCAATAGCAATCCCATGATATTGGAAATACTGGCCGCCAGAGGCTCGATCAACAGATGAAGATGATTAGACATCAGACAGTAGGCATACAGCTTGAAGGGGCGACTCCTCTTCAGGTCGGCCAAGATATCAAGGAACCGCTCCCAATCCCGCGGCTGAAAGAATATCGTCTCACGCGCATTGCCCCTGGCCATGGCGTGAAATACAGCTCCCGGGAAATCTAGACGCGGAGGTCGACCCATATCTCTTATACGAGCGGACCCCCGAAAAAGTTCCCGACTGGGAATTTGAAGATTTTAAATCTAGAATAAAATCATGAAATTTCCTTTATTAATTCTGCTCGCGGCAACGGCCGGCCTTGCCTTTGGACTCTTGGACTTCATATTTTCCTGGAACCCGATCGCGGCGGCGCCGTACTGGACCCATCATACCGAGCCGGCGTTCAGGAATCCGCCGGCCTTGGGACTTGGATTCTTCGCCGAAGCGATCAACGGCTGGGTCGCGGCTTTCGCCTTTATTCTAGTAGAGCCAGCACTCCAGGGCGGCTGGCCGCGCCGAGGCGCTCAATTCGGGCTGATTCTTTGGGGTTTCTGGGTCCTCTCGGGAACATTGTCAGTAGCGGTCTGGCTCGACATCCCAACAAGCCTGGCGGTCGCCAACATCATATTCGGATTGCCGAAATCCATGGCCATCGGCATCTGCATTTCCGGCGCTTGGCGGAAGTTAAGTAAGTTAAGAATGTAAATGACTGGCACCCGGATCGTTTTTGTCAGCACGTCCACGACGGTGGGGGGGGCGGAGAAGACGCTGTACACTTTGGCGACTTTGCTCGACCCAAGGAAGTTCACGGTGGCGGGGGTGGTGAGCCTGAAGTCGCCGGGGGCCTACGCCCAGAGGCTCTCGGCCCAGGGGGTGGACGTGCGCTCGCTCGACACGGGAAAGACCCCAAGCCCGGCCCACGCTCAGGAGCTTGCCAATATCCTCGACGAGCTCAAGCCCGACATCGTGCACGCCTTCATGTACCAAGCCATCCAGCTCTGCCGCATAGCCAAGAAACGCGCGGCCCGCCGCTTCAAGCTCGTAAGCTCCCCCCGAGTCAACTACCGCAGCCGCACGGCCTGGAGCCTGCTCGTGGACCTATGGCTCAAGAGAGCCGACGACCTCCTCATCTCGGAGTGCGAGGCCAGCCGCGAGTATTTGCTCCGCAGGCTGTGGTACAACCCCGCGCGCGTCAAGACCATTTACAATGGGGTGGATATCGCCCAATGGCCGGTCTCCAAGCTCGAGCGCCAGCAGAAGAGACTGGAGCTCCGCCTGGGGGCCCAGGACATACTGATCGGCTCGATCGGCCGCCTGGACGCCCAGAAGGGCCATGAATACCTGATCGAGGCCCTGGCCCTGCTTAAGACTCGCTACCCCGTCCGCTGCGCCATCCTGGGAGAGGGACCGCAACGACCGGTCCTTGAGAAGCTGATCCGCAAACTCAACCTCGAGCGGCATGTCTGGCTCTTGGGCGAGCGCCCGGACGTGGTCCACTGGCTGTCGAGCTTCGATCTTTTCGCTTTGCCCTCGCTGTGGGAGGGCCTGCCCAACGCTCTCTTGGAAGCCATGGCCCTGGGCCTGCCCGTGGTGGCAAGCTCCGTGGACGGGATCCCGGAGGCGCTCCGAGACGGCCAAAGCGGCCTCCTGGTCCCGCCCAAGGACGCCGCGGCTCTGGCCCGGAAAATGGCCCAGCTCTTGGACGACCCGGGGCTGAAATCTCGCCTTGGCGAAGGAGCCAAGGCCGCGATCACCGAAAGATTCAAGCTCATAGACATGATCGCCAATTACGAGTCCGCGTACGCGCATTTGATATAATCGCTTCTTCATGCGCAATGCCTCGCGCTGGAAAATCTCCCTTTTAGCCTTGGCCGCGGCCCTGGTCCTGGCCTATCAAGCCGCCCTGGTGGCGCGCTGGGTCCAGGTGGACGCGCACCCGCCGAGCTGGGACCCGTCCGTGCATTTGTCCACGGCACTCGACTACCGCGAGGCTTGGGAAGGCCGTCGCTGGCTCGACATGCTCCTCACAAAGCCCAAGCCGGGCCACCCTCCATACCCTCCCCTCTATCATTACACGCTCATCCCATTGCTGGGCTTGCCTCATCCGCACATCGCGGTGGCCTGGCTCAACCTCGTCTACTGGGCCATTCTCGTGCTCGCCGCGGCGTGGATCGCCTGGCAATTGGCCCGGCCCCCCGCCTCCCCATTTTGGGCCTCGTTGATGACGTTGGTATTTCTAGGGCTTTCGCCAGGGCTCATCTATAAATACAGGGAAGCCTTCGTGGATCTTGCCCTGGCGGCCTGGGTGACACTCGCCTACGCCCTGCTCGTCCATTCCCGGGGCTACGAGAGACGACTCTCCTCATTGGGAATCGGCATTTGCGCGGGACTCGCCCTGAACTCCAAATGGAGCGCGCTGCTCTATCTTTGGCCCTGCCTCCTGCCTGGGCTGGCGGCCCAGGCGCGGGCGCGCAGGAACCTGGCCCTAGCCTTGGGCGCTGCCGCGCTCTTGTGCCTGCCTTGGTACCTCGTCAACGGCGTCCAGATGCTTCCCCGCATCTGGGTCTCGCTCACCTTGGGCCACCAACAAGGAGATCCCTTGACCTGGACCTGGGAAAATTGGAAATTCTACGTCTCATTTCTGGCTCTCTGCTTTTCGTGGCCTCTCGTATGGGCGCTTCTCGCGGGAAGCGCCCGGGCTTTGTTCCGCTTCGGCTCATGGAAAACTCTTGAAGGGCGGAATTTCGTCCTAATCGCGCTGTGGTTGTTCGGCTCCTACCTTCTTTCCACGTTGACTCCCAGCAAGAACTGGCGCTATTTTCTTCCCGCTGCCGGGGCCCTGCCGGCCCTCGGTGCCGCGGGCCTGCCGGCCCCGGCCTTGGCTGGCGCCCTTTATCTGGCGCGCCACCACGGACGGGAACTGCGCCGCCCCGAGCCCGGCGATTGGTACAACGCCGACATCTTGCGGGCCGTGGAGAAGCGCCGCGATCCCGCGCGGGCCTTGAGCTCCCTGTGCCTCCTCGCCAACCACCGATTCCTTAATTCCACCTCCCTCGGCTGGCAGGCCCGCAATATGGCGCTTCCCCACATCAGCCTCGGCTGCCAGCAAAACGAAATTCCGGAGTGGGCCGACTTCGTCCTGGTGAAATCGATAGAGCCGGGAGCCTTCCTCGCCGACAACACCTTGCGCATCCTCTCCGAGGCTCTTTCCGGAAAAGGGCTTTTCTCCCAGGTCTTCCGCGAGGCCCAGCGCTGGCCGCTTCCCGACGGCTCCGAGGCGATTCTTTTCGAGCAGAAACCCGGCCTCCGCTTGATCGGCAGCGCCCGGCATTTCAAGGAGTTGCGCGTCAAAAACGCTCGCCTCGACAGCGTGGACATTCGGCCCCTGGGCCGGGGGCGCTACGAGCTCAAGATCGGCGCTTTGACCTTGGCCAATCTCTCGGCTCCGGTGCGGGGCATCGCCGCCACCCTCGAGGGCGCGCGCCTTCTCGAGCGAGAGGGAAAGGTCCACGTGCTGGGGCTCGACCGCCTGACCCTGGCGTCGGCCGAGATCTCTTGGGAAGAGCTTTCGCGCGCCCTCTCGGCGCGGGCGCGCCTGCCGATCTCTGTTTCCGGAAAAGACTCCAGGATACGAATAGAGGCTCACCTGGGACCCCTGCCCCTGGGAATGGGTCTCTCGTTATCGCAAACGGAACACGACCTCAAGATAGAAGCCCAGGATATACATTTAGCCGGACTCCCTTTGTGGGGAGTCCGGCTGTCAGGACGCCAAAACCTCGAGGCCAAGGCGCCTTACCAACCTTACTCTTTGGCGCTAAGCCCCCTGCGAATCCTAGGACAAGGACTGAAAATAGGCCATGGCTCCCTCTCCCACTGAAAAACAGCGCATAGAGACCGAGTTCCACGACCGCTGGGCCAAGAGCATGGACTTGGACTCGCTTCTCGTGCGCGAGGCCTTCGAGGCTTCGACCGCCATGGAGAACCGCTGGGCCTATGAGAAGCTTTCTCCGGTCGCGGGAAAGTCCCTTCTGGACCTGGGCTGCGGAGCCGGGGAGACCTCCGTTTATCTCGCCCTGCAAGGAGCCGAGGTCACGGCCGTGGACATCTCTCCCGAGATGGTGGCCATGGCCCAGAAGCTTGCGGCCCGGCACGGAGTCCGCTTGAAGTCCCTGGCCTGCGTAGCCGAGGCTCTGCCCTTCGCCGATGGGAGCTTCGATCTCGTCTTCGGAAACGGGGTGCTCCACCACGTCGAGCTCGTCCCCGCCCTCAAGGAAATCCGCCGGGTCTTGAAGCCCGGAGGCAAGGCCGCCTTCATCGAGCCCCTCAAGCACAACCCGGTCATAGAGATTTACCGGCGCCTGGCCTCGGACAACCGGACCCCCACGGAATTTCCCCTGGGCTTCGGGGATCTCGAGCGCATCCGAGAGGTCTTCCCCAAGCTCCACCACAAGGAATTCTGGCTGGCCACCCTCTACCTCTTCGTCCACTTCTACGTGGTCGAGAGGGCCTCTCCCTCCAAGGTGCGCTACTGGAAGAAAGTCATCGAGGAGGCCGCCCGCTACGACTGGATGTTCCAGCCCTTGAGGCGCTTGGACGAGAAGCTCCTGCGCTTCCTGCCCTTTTTGGGGCGCTACTGCTGGAACACGGTCCTGGTCGCGGAAAAGGAGGCGGCGTGACGGCCGAGAAGCCGGTCTTGAGCGTGGTGGCCCCGGTGCACAACGAGGAGGGCAGCCTTCCCGAATTCCACGCTCGACTCATGCGCGCCCTGGGCAAGCTCGGCGTTCCATTCGAGGTCCTCTACGTGGACGACGGCTCGCGGGACCGATCGCCCGAGCTCTTGAGGAGGTTCCACGAGGAGAACCCCGCGGTCAAGGTCCTCCACTTCTCGCGCAACTTCGGGCACCAGGTCGCCATCACGGCCGGGATGGACCACGCCTTGGGTGCTGCTTGCGTGGTCATGGATAGCGACGGCCAGGACCCGCCGGAAGTCATCGAGGACCTCGTGGCGCAATGGAAAAAGGGCTCGGAGGTGGTCTACGCCGTCCGCATCAGGCGCGAGGAGGAAACCTTGTTCAAGCGCGCCACCGCCGCCCTCTTCTACCGAATCCTCAAGAGAATCACCCGCGTGGACATGCCAGTGGACGCGGGCGACTTCAGGCTTATCGACCGCCAGGTCCTCGCGGTGCTGGGCCGGATGAGGGAAAGCCACCGCTTCATGCGCGGGCTCGCCTCCTGGGTGGGATTTCGCCAGGCCAAGGTGGAGTACGTGCGCCAGGCTCGGCTCGCCGGCAAGAGCCACTACCCCCTCTGGAAAATGGCGCGCTTCGCCGTCGACGCCATCACCTCCTTCTCGCACGAGCCCCTGCACTGGGTGACCGCCTGCGGGGCCGGGTCGTTTTTCGCCTCCATGCTCATCGGATTTTGGGTGCTTTACGTCCGCCTGTTCAACCCGCGGGCCGTCCCCGGCTGGACCTCCCTCATGGTCCTGGTCCTGTTCCTGGGCGGGATCCAGCTCATTTCCCTCGGCGTCATCGGCGAGTACCTGGGACGGGTCTTCGATGAGGTCAAGCGCCGCCCCCTCTACATCGTCCGAAAATCCCTCGGGTACCCCCCGAAAGAGCCATAATTTCGTAACAAATCACTACTATATTCACCATATTGCGCGCGTACGCGCGCGTACGGAAAATTGTAAACGGCGCCTCGCCGAAAGGCGCAGCCAAATTGCAAGTCAAACGCCTACTGCGCCTTATCGGCCTTTTGGCCCTTGTGCTCATGCGCGCGCAGGCGCCCGCCCCGAGCCAGGCCCAGTTCTCCGCCCCCTACGACCCGGATTTCGCGGCTCCCCCCAGTCCCGGAAAGCCCGCGGCCGCGGAAGAGACCGGCCCTGGCCCCTCCACGGATGCCTCGCCGGCCACGGGCCTGCCGGCCGAGCCGGGAGCCGCGCTCGGGACCCAGGCCCAGCCCTTCCTGCTCCTCGAGCGCGCCAATCCGGAGGAGCTTCTTGAACGCCCGGCCCCGCTCGAACCGGAGACGGAGGACGCGGATTTCGTGGACTTCGAGCACCAGCTCAAGGCCTTCGAGTACCGGCCTTCGCAGTACGACGAGGTGAAATCCCGCCTGGAGCGGGGCCTTCCCGCCACCGAGCTCCCGCCTCCGGGCCCGCGGGAATTCGCGCCCGTCGTCTCCGCCGCGCCCAAGCCCCCGCCCCCCGAGGTCGAGCTGCCGGCCTACGGCACGAGCCTCTCCATCACCGGCCGCAAGGTGATCGGCTTCCAGTTTTCCCAGAAGCGCTTCTTGAACGAACAGACCAAAAGCGGCCGAGCCGCAAGCACCAACCTCATCGAGATCAACCAGCAGCTGCAGCTCCGGATGCAGGGCAAGGTCGGGCCAAAGATCACGGTGAACGTGGACTACGACGACACCAAGCAGAACCACCAGGACATCTCCGTGGTCTACACCGGGGACCCCAACGAGGTGGTCCAGAACGTCTCATTCGGTGACATAGACCTCTCCCTTCCGGCCACCGAGTTCGTCTCCTACAACAAGCAGCTCTTCGGCATCCGGGCCGACGTCAAATACAAGGGCTTCAAGGGCTCCGTGATCGCCAGCCGCACCAAGGGAACCACCAAGTCCAAGCAATTCTTCGGCAACACCCAGTTCGTGGCGATCGACCTTCTGGACACATCCTACCTGCGCCGCCAATACTACGACCTGACCTTCGGCTTGAAGAACCGCCTGCCCTTGAAGCCCGGCAGCGAGCGCGTGTTCCTGGCGCGCCAGGAGGTTCGCCAGGCCAACGTCAACGACCTGACCTTGACCGCCGACGACCTCGTGGTGGCCTCCTCCACCTTCACCGGGACCTTCACCCAGCTGAGCCCCGGTCAGGACTACACCATGGACTACGCCAAGGGCGTCATCAATTTTAGGACCCAGCTCCAGCCCCAGTTCGTGGTGGCGGTGGACTTCATAGACGCGAGCGGCAACAGCATCACGGTCGAGACTTCCTCCACGAGCCTGGCCGTGGGGGGCACGGGGCGCTTCAAGCTGATCAAGACGGCCTCCGACATCCCCATAGCACTTTCGACCGAGACCGGCTACAACCGGGAGCTCAAGACCTTCTACTCGATCGGCCAGACCCAAATCGTGCGCGACAACGGGCGCGGGAACTTCATCCTGAAGGTTCTAGACCAGAACCGCAACGAGGTCGGCCCCTCGCTCAATCCCGTCCAGAAGTACCCCGAGAGCATATTCGTAGATTTCGAGAACGGCATTTTCCAGCTTCAGAATCCCTTCGCCGTGCTCGGGGATTCCTCCACCGCGGATCCGGACGTCTACGCCCCCACCCCGATCTCGAAGCGCCTCCTGCACGTGGAGTACAACTACCGCTTCAAGACCTTCTTCCTCGAGCCCAACCTCGTGCCGCAAAGCGAGGTGGTCCTGCTCGATGGGATCAAGCTCAACCGCAACGTGGACTACTTCATCGACTACGAGGCGGGATTCATCACATTCTTCAACGAGGACCGCATCCGGGCCCAGTCCGAGATAGACATCACCTACGAGGTCGCCCCCTTCGCCGGGGTCACAAACGAGTCGCTCCTCGGAACCCGCGTCTCCTACGATTTCAATCCCCACTTCTCCCTGGGCTCGACCTTGCTCTACCAAGCGGGAACCAAGTCCCCCACCGTGCCCACGGTCTCGGAGCTGGCCAGGAGCCTGCTGGTCTATGAGTTCGACAGCCAGGTCAAAAACGTCAAGCTCCTGCCCAACCTCATCGCGAGCTTCTCGGGCGAGTACGCGCAAAGCCGCCAGAACCTGAACCTGAACAGCCACGCCCTCATAGACAACATGGAGGGGATCAAGCAGGAGGACACGGCCAGCACCTTGGCTCAGCAATGGTACATGGCCGCAAACCCCGGCGCTCGGCCTACCGATCCCACCAAGGTCAATTGGCTGACCGAGGACGTGAAGGTCCTCGAGATCAACCCCCGCGCCCAGGCCGGCAGCCAGGAGACCCAGAAGGTCCTGGACTTGAACTACGACTTCACCAACACCCTCTCCACCGAGGCCTCGATCGTCTACCCCTTCTCCACCACGGGCATGGACTTCTCGCAAAAAACGCTCCTCGAGGTGGTCATGCTCGGCGACAACTCCAACAACGAGATCGATTTCCATCTGGGCGGCGTCAACGAGGACGCCGACGGCGATGGGGTCTTCGACACGGAGGACGCCAATAACGACGGAATCCTCCAGCCCTCCGAGGACATCGGCTGGCTCTACAATCCCGCCGGCAAACCCTCGACCAGGCTCGGCGCCGGCAACGGCCGCATAGACACCGAGGATTTGAACGCCAACGGCCGCCTGGACCCAGACGATTTTTCCGGCGACGACTTCGGCTACAGCTCCAACACCGTGACGGGCAACAATTTCCTCTTCAACGCCACGGACTCGAGCACCCACAGCTTCATCAACTTCGGGGGCGGGACCAACTGGAAGGTCTTCCAGATCCCCCTCAACATCTCGACGGCCACGGCCAGCCGCTGGACCAACATCAAGCAGCTGCGCATCTCCCTGCGCCGCCGAAACGGCGGCAACAACGTCGGCACGATGAAATTCGCCCGGATCGCGGTGATCGGAAATACCTGGCAGCGGGGCCAAGCCTTGGACCCGGCCACCAACGCCCCGGCCGTGGCGAGCGAGAGCATGACCGTCACCCCGGTCAACAACGTGGACAATCCAAACTACACCCCCATCTTCAACGCCGGCGGCGACGCCACGCAAGTATTCAACGATCTCTATGGGAATTTAGCCTCTCTTCAAAAGCAGTCCGGCTCCAAGAACCTCTCCGAGCAGGCCCTCCAACTCGAGTTCGTGGGCATGAGCACGGGGGCGGTGGTCACGACCAAGAGGCTGTTCACGCGCGCCATAGACATCAGCCAGCACCGGGCCTTCAATTTCCTGCTCTTCGGAAACGCGGACTTGAACAACGTCAACAACGCCGACCATGAGTTCTTCCTGCGCGTCGGAAATGACGCGAACTTCTTCGAGGTCCGGGTGCCCTTGAACTACACCGGTTGGAAGAAGATCCAGGTGGTCCAGGCCGACACCAATGGAGACTCCATCGCCGACGCCTGGAAGGCCAAGACCGCGGGAACGGTCGTGGTGAGCTCTGGCACCCCCAGCCTCCAGCAAGTGGCCTCTTTGGTGGCCGGCGTGCGCTCTTTGGGGGTGAGCGGCGCCGGCACCACGCGGGGCCGGGCCTACCTCAACGAGATCCACCTGGCCGAGCCCGTGGCGCGGACGGGAACGGCCAAGAAGATCGAGATGGCCTTCGAGGTGCCCGGCTGGGCCACCTTCGGCGGGAAATACCGCGAGGTGGACCGCAACTTCCAGACCCCGACCTCGGTGGTGTCGAACCAGGACCGGCGCGAGGACTCGGCCTACCTCAACTTCACGCGCATGCCGTATTTCCCCATGACCTTCAACCTCTCCCGCTCCATCACGGACACGCCGAGCACCTTCCAGACCGGGGACCTCTCCAACTTCGTCAATCTCCTCCAGCAGGGAAAGGTGACGAGCTGGACCGGAAGCGCCCAAGGAAATTTCGCGCTCGGGGCCTATCCGCGGGTAAGCCTCAGCCACGTGCGCAACCGCGTCGAATACTCCCTGCTCACGAGGCTCGACGACCGCAAGACCTACAGCGGCACGCTCCAGTACGGGGTACCTTGGCAGAGCCGATGGCTCCCCCGCACCATAGACGCCAACTACTCCCACTCGCGCTACGACGTGAGCTTCGAGTCCCTGGCCGCGCGCCGCGTGGCGGGAAACTTCAACACCAACGAGTTCAGCAACACCGTGGGAACGCGCCTCACCTTCGCGCCCTGGGAGGGCTCCTCGTTCAACCCCAACTACTCCCTCACCAAGGTCCATGAGAACCGCTCCGACTTCACCGGCGCTGCGGAGCGCAATCTCCGCTATCCCAAGTCCATGAACCAGACGGTCGGGTTCACATCGAACTTCAAGGTCACCTCATGGCTCAACCCGCAGTTCAACTACTCGATCGATACCATCGAGAACAACATCCTGAGCGTCTCCACCTTCGTGGTGGGAGCCTCGACCCACGTCTTCGACGTGGGTCAAATAAAGACCATCAACCGTTCGGCCAACGGTTCGATGAACCTCCCCATAGCCCTGGGAGACATCTTCTCGAGCCGGCTCCTGCGCTCCATGAACATCGCCTCCGGCTATCAAATCCAGGACGGCGACGTCTGGAACAACGTGGAGAGCGGCCTGAGCTCGCAATACTCGCTTTGGATCCGCACGCCGCTCAGGCCCAAGGGGCCGGCCGCGGTACGCCAGAACCAGACCTTGCGCGACACCTTCAACTCCACCCAGCGCTGGTCTCCCCTCGAGGCCTTCGATCTGCGGGGTCGAAAGAGCGCCTTCAGGACTTTGTCCCTCTCGAACAATTTCGTGCGCAGCATCCAGAGAACCGACGTCACGGGCACGCCCTCCAAGACCATCTCGACCACCTTCCCCGACGCAGTGGCCAACATTTCCCAACTCGAACAGCTCTGGCGCACCGAGTCCTGGATGAGCAACACCCAGATAAACTTCAAGTACTCGGCCCACCGGGTGGAGACGGTAGGGCAGACCATCAACACGGATCAGGGCTTCGGCACAGACCTGCGCAGCATCGTGCGCCGGCGCTTCGACACCTTGCTCAGCTACAATTGGCGCGCGGCGGCCAACCGGAACCTGTTGGTGGACGCCAATACCCAGAAAACCGGGCACGAGGACGCCACCGCCCAGGTTACCTTCGACGTGGGCAAGTTCCGGTTCACCCCGAAAACCGACTACACCCACGACACCACGTCCCTGGGCACCGGGGTGAGGACCCAGGACGTGACCGTGGTAACACCGAGCCTCCTCGTCCGCGCGGACTTGGCCCTCCCGCGGGGCCTGAGGCTGCCCGGCTCGAGCAAGACTTTGCTTTTCTCAAATCGCATCATCTGGACCACCACCATGGCCCTGGCAGAGCGCTCGTCTCCCATCACCATCGCCGACAACTCCCGGCTTTTCACTTTGAACACGAGCGGCGACTACGAGATCGCCAAGAACCTGCGCATGACCTTGAACGGCTCCATGTCCCGCCTTTGGCACCGGTTCTTGAAGGAGGAGGACTTCATCTCCTACCAGTTCGGGACGACGCTCACGTTCCAATTCTAGGCTGCTGTCTCGAAACAAGGCGATCCGGGTCCGCCTGTCCAGTCCAGGTGCTTCATTTCATCGCGATGAGTGCTTTTAATGTGTTCACGTATTCCGCGAATCGCTTCTTACCCTCCTTCGTGACCTTATAAGTGGTTTTGGGTTTGTTATCCACAAAGGTCTTTTTCATTTCGACATAGCCGGCGCCTAGAAGCTCCTTCATGTGTGTGCTCATATGGCCATCAGAGAGGGCCAGCGTATTTTTTAGCGCGGTATAGTCGCATTGACCCACGTTAATGAGGTGAGCCATTATTCGAGTTCGAACAGTCTGATGAATGACCTTATCGAGCTCGTTCATTCTGCGGCCCCATGTTCCTTGCGGAGACAGAAGCCCATCATGATGAGGCTCAGCCCGTTGTAGAGTGCGAATCCGAGCGGGAGATACGGGATGTTGAACTTCGTCAGGTAGGCGTAGACAACGCCGCAGAAGAGGTAGCTCCAGGCGATGTAGGACACCGCTGAAATCGAAAACATTCCGTAGAGACTGAACAGGAATCCCAATAGGATAAAAACCATTGGATGAATGAGCTGGCCCTGCCCAATCGCGCTGAATGAGCATATAGTTCCGATTAACGCGAACAAGAATGCCTTCTTTACGCCAAAGGCCTTCTGGATTAGCGGGTGGAGATCGGAAGGATCCATTTTCTTGTAATGGAGAAGTTTTCCGGCCAGAGAACACAGTCCCCAGTAGAACCCAGTATGAATTAAAATGGTCGCCATTCCCAGGTGAGAGAGCGCTTCGATTCCGAAGGTCAAGCCCTGCGTCACCCATTCAATGGCCGGGATCAGAGTGACGATGATGCCAATTGCAATCATTCTCCCCCCTGAAAATATGGCCTTATTGCTGCCCTCGATAACTTTGTGAATCTCCTCGATTTGCTTCATAGCTTCTGCGGCTTCGTTCGTGTTCATATTCGTTCTCCTTTACTGGGTTATTGTCCTGATATAACTATTATATAGATAGTACTATTTAACTGTCAAGTATTATTTTTAGCGCGTCGATTGATTTGGGATCGGCGGGTAACAGCAGCGATCACAACGCCGCCGTCTTGGCTAATTCGATGGTTCTGTTCTGTTCTGCAGCCGCATTAATGCGAAATGATTATCCATATTTTTACTCCAAGCATTTTCCGCGTAAAGACATGGCACGTTTAGGAAAACACCACTGGCCACAAATAAGGCGGTCATTTGGGAAGGGACTTCCGGGCTAGAATAACCAAGCGCTTGCTGTCGGCAAGCAACTGGCCGCCCTCAAGGCTGCCCCAGCGGCGCAGGGGTTCCAGGCCCGCGGCGGAGAGGGCCCGGGAAAGGCGCTTGTCATCGTAGAGGCGCAAGAAGTGGGCGGCGGAGGCCGGACGATGGCCGGGCCTTATAACCGTCCAGGTGCTGACGACCGAGGGATCTCGTCCGAAGCGCAGCTCGGCCTCCTCCAATAGATAAGAGCCGTCGGCGCGGCGGCGCCAGTTCCTGGGAAGAAAATGGCGCCGGAGGTATCCCGCGTTGACGACGTCAATCAGGAAAAGCCCGCCGGGCTTAAGGGCTCTGCATATCCCCCGGAGGCTCTCAAAGTCCTCCAGGGGGTTGAGAAAATATCCGAAGCTTGTCCAAAGATTCAGGACGGCATCGAATTCCTCGTCGTAGGCCAGTCGCCGTATATCGCCCAGAACGTAGCGCGGATTCCCGGCGCCTGAAAGGCGGCGCGCTTGCCTCAAATACGCCGGCGTCGCGTCGAGGCCGGTCACGAGGATCCCGCGCCGGGCCAGAAGCCGGCTGTGCCGGCCGGTGCCGCAGCAGAGGTCCAGGACCTTGCGGCCCTTCTTCAGGCCCAGCGCCCGCGCGGCGAAGGCGGCTTCCCCGGCCGCGGCCGCCATGGCCTCGGATTGTCCCGGCGAGAAAATCCGGCTGTTAAAAAAGGATTTGGTCCAGTCTCTTAATGAGGTCATGGATAATTATATCAGCGCGCCGGCGGCTAAATCTTGGAAATGGCGCGGGAGGCCGCGCCGGAACCGTCGGCACCGTCTTTGAAATCCGCCCAGTAGGTGGTGAGGTGGACCACTCCCCATTGAAGCCAGCGCAGCAGGCGGCCTACCCAGCTTCCGCGACGCTCGGTCTTGAACGAGGGCGGGTCTGCAGGGCCGCGGCTCAAGTACGAGGCGATCTCGGGATCGACCGAGAATACCAGGTAGGGCACGTCGTGGATTCGCAGCATGAGGTTCTTGGACAAGGGATAGGGCCGCTCGTGGACCATGACCGGATGAGGCTTTCCGTAAGGCCCCCGCCCCCAGCGCTCCTCAATGCGCTTGACGAAGGCCTCCGCGGCCCGGGCCTGGCCCCCCTCGCTAACGAGCTCCAGGTCGAAATCGCTGCGCGGGTTGGCCGAGCCGTAGGCGAAGCTCCCAATAAGTACGGCGGCCAGTACGCCGCCGGGGGCGGCGGGATTTTCCTCGCGCAGGGTCTCCTCGACCGCCTGCTGGAAGCTCGTCAGCACCTCGGCTTGCTTGTTTTTCTGGAACTCGGCCGTTTCCTCGGCCAGGCTTTCCGAGACCAGGCTGTCGAAGTACGGCGCCAGTTCCGCCGCGAGCTTAAGCGACCCCTTGAGAAGGGCGTCCCTCAGCCTCTGACGAAAGTTCGATTGGGATATCCCGGCGCGATTGTAGGCCAGGGCCCGCGCCATGAAGGCCTCGAAGGCGGCTTTCTCCTTGCCCCCGACTCCCGGAGAGACGAAATATTTTTGGAAGGCCACGCGCGCCTCGCGCATCACTTTTTCATCAACCAGGGAGCTGTGGCCCAAGACGTAGTAAGTCCCCTGAATGCCCATGATTCTCATGTAGGAAAAGAATTCACGACGCTTGGCGATGGGAAGGGTTTCCCCTCGGGACGCGGCCAAGGCCGCGTCCCGTTTGTGCAGGGACCAGACGTCGAGAATATGGTCGAAAAGATACCACTTGAGCCCCTGCCAATAGAGGGAGCCAAAGAACAGCTCCTCTCTAAGGCGCTGCCTCCAGCCGGCTTCCGGAAAGCGGATCTTGGGGGACCTGACCCGGGCCGCCTCGCCGTGACTGGGCGCCGGGAAAGGCCGCGCCAGGGGCGCGAAAGTCTCGGCCCGGCCTTCCGCCGTTAAAAACACGGCGGACTCAGGCGAATGCGGCGCCGTTTCCGCGAACATGGCCCGCGCCACGGCCGAGGCGCTTTCCCCGGGCATGGGCCCCTCCAGCCGCCGCGCGAGCCTGGCTCGCGCCCGAATCTCGTAGGCCGCCGTCGGAACAAATTTGAAGAGGGATAACTCCCGCGGAAGGGGCGTTTGGGGCCGGGTCCCAGATGGATATTGATGGACGGTCGCTTTTAAAGGAAGGGGAAACGCGCGGAGAAGGAAGAGACAGGCCGCAAGACGCAAGTTCTGCCGCGCCATCGGCAGGGATTATATCGAAAAGAAAAAATGCTCAAGCGGCGAAAAGGCGCTCAAGTCTCCAGGCAATCGGCCCATACCCCCCGTGGGTCTAATGGGAAAAAATTATGGCTCGCGCAGGACTTGGAAGGAATGCTTGCGGCCGCCGTCGTAAAACTTGAGGACAATCTTGGCCCGGCCCTCGCGCTCGACGCGGATGAAGCGCTCGTGGGGCTGGCGGGAGGCCTCGGCGGGGGCCCATGCGCCCCCGGCGGCTTGGGTCCAATACTCAAAGCGAAAAAGATGGTTGCCGGCGGGCAGGCGCCGTCCCCATTTTTTCTCCTGGGACTTGGGAAGGGCCGCGGTGCGGCCCGCCGGGAGGCCGTCAATGTAGATTTGGACGTAAGCCGGCGAATCCTCTTCCAGCCCGGGCACGGCCTCGGAGGACTCCAACTCGAAATTGCAATTAGGGCAGGCTCCGGAGTCCGCGCGCAAAGCCTTGAAGCCGCCGCAGCCCGATGCGGCAAGCGCTATGACGGCGAGCCAGAAAGCCCCAAGCGATTTCATCAGCGGATGCGCAGGCCCACGGTGTATTTGTCCCTGACGTTGGATTGCGCGGGATCCGCGGCCCGAAGCTCGAGGTCATAGGTCCCGGGCTCGAGCTCTTTCTCGAAGGAGATGTTTTCCCCGGCGCGCGAGCCGGTCCAAACGCCGAGCTCGGTCAATTCCTGGTCATAGAGCGCGGCTCGGCCGCGCACATTGAGCACGCCGGTGACGTCGAAGAGAACCAGACCTTTGTGGTAGACGTTGAAGGTGTACCAATCCGCGTCCCCCTTGGGGGCGAGATACCCGTCCACGGACTCTCCGATCTTGATGGGCTGGGCCGAACCCGAGCTGTCGTTGATCTCGTACTCGAGCCCCGCCGGGAATGGGATCCGGGACCAGCCCAAGGAATAGCTTTGGCCGGGATTGGCCTTCCTCCCTGATTTCTCGGACACCGAGAAATACCAATCTCCACGGCCGACCCCGACGCCAGTCAGGACCTCGGCCTGGCCCATGCCCATGTTGTCCACGCTCAAAAGCTCGTTGCCGAAGGAATCGTAAAAGCGCAGGACCAGGTCCAGACCCTCGACTCCGGAGAGATTGGCGCGCAGGATTTGCTTTAAGTCATCCTGAACGGAGAGCTTGTACCAGTCCGCGTCCTGCGCGGAGGACAAAACCCCGGATATGCTCTCGACCTCGAGCGGGGTGGCGTCGGTCCTCTGGTCGTTGGGTTCGAACTCGGTGCGCCCCTGGTAAGGGACAAGCTCGCTCAGGATTTCATAGGACGTGTTGGGCTGGGAGGCGTTGCGGCGCTTGCTGCGCAGGCGCAGGTAATACGCGGCCGGACCTCTCACGCCGAAATGGCGCAGGCTTTCCCCCTCCCCGAGCCCTCCCGCGTCCGACTCCCTCACTTTATACGAATTGGAGTCGTATATCTCGACGGAGGGATCGATCTGCGACACCTCGCTCACGACCAAGTTCAGGAGAAACAAGCCGCTTTGGGGGATATCGATTTGGAACCAATCCTCCTCCTCGAAATCCTTGTCCGGAGCCAGAAGATTCTTGGACGGGAAAAAATGGCCCTTGGTCACTCCGGGAAGCTCCAGGACGCTGGCCGTCTGCGGGCTGTCGTTGGGCTCCCTCTCATGGCCCAGGCCCGGGTCGAGCCTCACGCGCAATTGGTACTCCTGGCTCGGGTTTGCGCCCTTTTCGTTCTTGTTGGAGACAACGATGTAATAGACCCCCTCGCTCACTCCCAGGTCAAGCATCTCCTCATCGCCCCCGACCGCGGTCTCATCGTAGCGCTTGAGCTCGCGCCTGAGGCCGTCCCGGAAACTCAGCGCGAAATCCACGCCCCTGACTCCTTCCAGATGAGCCGAGAGGGCGGCCGTCTTCTGCTTTATTTCGATGCGAAAGATGTCCACGTCCCGGGCATGGGCGATAGTGCCCTCGCTGAGTCCCGCCCTGATGGGGGTGGCCTGCCCGTAATCGTCGTTAGGCTCGATTTCCCGCGTGGTCCGGGAACAGGAACAGAAGAGGAGGGCCGCCCAAAGAACGACTGGAAATCGGGCCGCGCGCAGCATGATGCGATTTTAGCTAATTGGGAAGAGGCCGAGTAGGCCTGCCGCGGTAGATTCCCTTGACGAAATCCATCCAGATCGGAGCCGCCACGATCCCGCCGGATTTGCCAGCCCCGAGAGCGACCCGGGCGTCGTCATGCCCGATCCAGACCGCCGCCGAAACGTCCGCCGTGACCCCGGCAAACCACGCGTCCCGGTAGTCATCCGTAGTCCCGGTCTTGCCGGCTGCGGGCAGGCTGAATCCCGCCCTTTGGGCCGCGGCGTAAGCCGTTCCCTCGGGCCCGAGCACTCCCCGGAGAGCCTCGAGGAGAGCCCGGCTGACCCCGGGATCGAGCACCTGCGGTAGCTCCCCGGCGGGCTTGCGCTCCTCCAGAGTCCGCCCCTCGCGATCCTGGATGGAGCGGATAAAGTAAGGCTCCACCGCGCGGCCGCCGTTGACGAAAACGGCGTAAGCCCGGGCCGTCTCGAGGGCCGAGAGATCCGCAGCGCCCAAGGCCAGCGACAGATTTCGGGGAAACCGGGCCTCGGGCGCTCCTGAAGCCTGGGAGAGGATACGCGCCACCGCGTCCTTGTCCGCGTCGCGTAGAAGCTGGACAGCCACGGAATTCAAGGACTTCTGCAGGGCCAAGCGCAAAGTCACCTCGCCGTAATACTTGTTCCCGTAATTGCGCGGCGACCAAACGCGGCCGCCGCCCATGGGGTAGCGCCTCGGCGCGTCCGTTATCTCATCCTCAAGCCTGAACCGGCCCGAGGCGAGAGCCACCGCGAAAATGAAGGGCTTCACTGTCGAACCCATGGGCCTGCGGCTGTCCGCGGCGCGGATAAGCTGATTCTGGAAATTGAAAGCGCTGCCTCCGACCAGGGCCAGAACGGCCCCGTCTTCAGGATTCACGGCGGCCAAGGCCCCCTCCACGGGAGGGGTTTCCCGGCTCAAGCCCCGGTTCTCGCGGGCCAGCCCCTCCTTCAAGGCGCGCTGGGCCTCGCGTTGGATGTCCAAGTCGAAAGTCGTGCGAACGCGCAATCCCCCCTTGATCAGCCTCTCCTGGCTGAAGCGGGTGAGGAGCTGGCGGCGCAGGAACTCCACCGCATAAGGGGCCTCGTTGACTTCCATGCGCCAGAAAGAAATCTCCGGAACGGCGGACCCCGCCTCGAACCGCCGCCAAAATTGCGGGGATTGGTTTCTCGCCGCCGATGAAGAGATGAAGCCGAGCCGGGCCATGCGCGTCAGCACGGTCCTTTGCCTGGCCTTGGCCAGTTCCAGATTCTCGAATGGGGAGTAGCGGCTAGGACTGGCCACGAGCCCGGCCAACATCGCGGATTCCTCGAGTTCGAGCTCTTTGGCGGACTTGCCGAAATAGGCCCGGGCCGCGGATTCGATCCCGTAGCAACCGCCGCCGAAGTAGGCGAAGTTGAGATACATGAGGAGTATCTGGTCCTTGGTGAACTTGCCCTCCAGCTTCCTCGCGCAAAAGAGCTCGAAGAGCTTGCGGCCGAAAGTCCTCTGGCGGGTGGTGAACATCATCTTGGCGAGCTGTTGGGTCAAGGTGCTTCCTCCTTGCTTGACCCGTAGGTTTTTGAGGTTGACCGCCGCGGCGCGCAGGAGCGCGCGCCAGTTCACGCCGTGGTGCTGGTAGAAATTCCCGTCTTCGGTCGCGACCAAAGCCTTCTTGAGGGAATCGGGGATATCCTCCGGGTCGGAGACGTACAGGCCCTTTCGCGGGCTGAACTCTCCTAGGAGCCTATCCTGGGCGTCTAATATCTGCGTGGGCAGGGCCTCCACCGAAAGCTTGGATGCCATGTACGGCACCTCGAAAACCTCGTCGCTCCCCAGGAGATACGCCTCGCGGCCGGGCGATGTGATGGCAAGGTAATATTGATCCATGCGCTGGACCACGGATCTCTCGAGGTTCTTGTAAGTCCAGAACCCGCGGCCCAAGAACGCAGCCGCGGCAATTGCCGCCGCCAGCAAACCCAAGAATAACGCTTTCACGAATGGTGTCAGACTATTAACTTATGCAACTTATTAAACTTTCTTCGTCAAGGAAATTCAAATAAGTTGCACAAGTTGCATAAGTTAATAGTCTGACACCAGCTGCCAGTTGGCAGGTGGAACCTTTTTGGGGGGAGCGTCGTATAGATAGGCATGGGCTGGGAATGGGCGCGGGAAACTCTATGGCATTGGATTTGGCCGAGGACTTGCGCGCATTGCCGGGAGGATTTGCCCAAGGGCGCGGATGGACCGCTTTGCCGGGCCTGCCTGCTGCTGCTCGTGCCTTGGGAATTTTCCCCCTCGGGAGGCCTTAAGCGCTGCCCCCTCCTGCGCGCGGCCTATCTCTACCGCGGCTCGGCGGTATCAGTAGTTCACGCCTTCAAATACAGGGGCCAGAAAAGCGCGGCCAAGGCCGCGGGTCTGTGGATGGCGGCGGAGCTGGCCCGATTCCCCGAGCTTGAGCGGCCCCGGGCCCTGGTGCCAGTACCCCTGCACCCGTCCCGTCTGCGAGAGCGCGGGTACAACCAGTCCCTGCTCCTGGCCGAGTCCCTCTCCCGGGCCTGCAGCATTCCCGTGCGGGAGCTCTTGGTCCGCACGCGCAAAACCAAGCCCCAGCTCGAGCTCAATCGCCAGGAGCGCCTCAAGAACCTCCAGCATTCCATGCAAGCGCGGCAACGGCTCGAGGGAGGAAGATTCTGGATCATAGACGACGTCTGCACCAGCGGAGCCTCTCTGGAGGCCGCGGCGGAGGCCCTGCTCGACGCGGGCGCGACGCAGGCGCTGGGCTACGTCTTCGCCCGGCAGCTCATTGAAAAAGGCCGAGTATCCTCTGCCAGAGCGAGCGCGGCGCAGGCTTGCGCAAAGCCGGCTCGGCCGGCTCGTGGTGCACGGGCAAAGTGAAATAAAATGTCGAGCCCTTGCCGGACTCGCTTTCCACCCACATCTTGCCCTCCTGCATGTGGACCAGGGCCTTGGCGATGGCCAGCCCCAAGCCCGTCCCTCCCACGTGCAGCTCGCCCGATGCGATCTGGACGAATTTCTCGAATATCCGGTCCTGATCGTCCTTGGCAATCCCGCAGCCCGTGTCCACCACCGAAAAAAGAAGCTGCTTCTCGCCCAGAGACGCCTTGCCCAGCGCCTTGGGCCAGTTGGCGCTCACCGTGATTCGGCCCCCGGCTGGGGTAAACTTGATGGCGTTCGAGATGAGATTAACGAGGACCTGGACGGTGCGCTTGGCATCGGCC
This sequence comes from Elusimicrobiota bacterium, assembly GCA_016218575.1. Classification (NCBI taxonomy): domain Bacteria; kingdom Pseudomonadati; phylum Elusimicrobiota; species Elusimicrobiota bacterium. The sequence continues at coordinate 51,938 of JACRDN010000023.1, read as the reverse complement.
GCGACCAGAGGCAAGGCCTGCCCCAGCGACAAGGTCAGGGCCAGCCCCTGCTTCTTGGCCCAGGGGGTCAGGCTTTCCACGGCCTCGCGCGCCAGGCTCTCTGCGGAGGCCCTCTTGGGGTAGACCGTCATCTGCCCCGATTCGATCTTGGAGAAATCCAAAATGCTGTCGATGAGGCCCGAGAGCCTCTCACTGTTGCGGATGGCCGTGCCCAAAACCTGGTTATCCTTTTGCTCGATCTTGGCCGAGACCTCGTCCTGCAGTATCTCCAACGCCGCGCGTATGGAGGACAGGGGAGCCCGCAGCTCGTGGGTCACGTGGGCCACGAAGTCGCGCTGGAGGCTCTGGAACTCCTTATGCTTGACCGAGTCGGTGAGAGCCGAGACCATGCCCACGACCTTGCCGGCTTCGTTCTGGACCATGGCCCCGGCGGCCTTGACCACTCTGCGGGTCTCCTCGTCGGCCAGCACCTTGACCTCTGGTTTGATGGGGCGGTCCGTGGGCGTGGCGATCTCGGCGGCCAAGGCCGTGACATGGTTCTCCCCCACGGCCTCCGACAGGGGCTTGCCCGCCAGCTGGGCCAAGGAGGCCCCATAAATCTGCTCCGCGGCGGGGTTCATCATGAGAACCCGGCCCTGATCGTCCACCATGACCACGCCCTCCGCCACGTTCTGGAGCACGCTCATGGTACGGGCCTGCTCGTTTTCGAGGCGGCTCTTCTCCTTGCGGATGGGCGAGACGACCTCCTCCACGCGGCGCTCCACGTCGTCCTGCAACAGATGCATCACCTTCTCGTAAAGCTCCCCGTGCTGGGCCGCGTTGGGCACGGCCTTCTGGATGAGGGCCTGGATGGTGCTCTCCGCTGACTTGTTCTGCAGGGCCTCGTTGAGGTCCACGGCCTTGAGCTTGGTGTAGACCGCCTCGTTGAGAAGGATATGGGAGGCTCCCTTAGCGTCGAGGAAGGCTTGGCCCGGCTGGCCCAAGTCCTGCCGCGCCGCCGAGAGCTCGCATAACGCCACCAACTCCTGATACTCCAAGCCCCGCTTCAAAGTGAGACTGCCTATCTTAAAGCGCGTGAAAAAAGCCGGAATAGCCGAGGGCAGGCGCGACAGAAGCCCCGCGATGCGGCCATTGGCGATGAGCTTGTCTTGGTCCAGGGAATAGGCGAGCTCCCCTTCGGAAGTTTGTTCCAAGACCGCCGATAGCTCCGCCAAAACCGCCTTCAGGGTCTCGGCGACCGCGGGATGGCCCACCTTATAGAGCGACATCTGCCCCAAGGCCTTGCCCAAGCCTTTCAAGGCCTCGAGGGACTGCCTTTCGAACGGCGAGGGGCTGGCCTCGGGCATCAAAGCCTCTGGAGATTGGGACGGGCGATTCCCTGGGTTGCGTTGCGGGCGTCGAAAACCCAGGGGCTGTGACGCAGAACCTTGTCGTAATCCACGTCCCGATGGCCGGTGAGGATGGCGACGCAGTCGCTGGCCTTGAGCGCCTGGGCGGTCAGCGGCGAACAGCTGAAGCTCTGGCCCGCCAAGGACAGCTTGGGCACGAAGGGGTCGTGGTAGGCGACCTGGGCCTTGGCCTCGATGAGAAGCTGCATCACGTCCAAGGAAGGGGACTCCCGGTAGTCCGAGGTATTGGGCTTGTAGGCCACGCCCAGGATCAGGATGCGGCTGCCGTTCAACGGCTTGCGGCTTTCGTTGAGGAGATGGGCGATGCGCTCCACGGTGTAGCGGGGCATGGTGCCATTGATAGCCGAGGCGATCTGGAGGAAGCGCGGCTCGAAATTGAGGGTCTTCATCTTCCAAGCCAGGAGCTGGGGGTCCTTGGGGATGCAGTGCCCGCCGATCCCGGGCCCCGGGTAAAAGGGAGTAAAGCCGAAGGGCTTGGTGGCCGCGGCCGCGATGATCTCCCAGACATCGAGTCCCAGCTTGTTGCAAATCTGAGCCATCTCGTTGACGAGCGCGATATTGACGGCGCGGAAGGAGTTCTCCAAGAGCTTGACCATCTCGGCCGCCTGAGTGGAGGAGACGGGCACGACCTCGCGCACGATCTCGGAGTAGACCGCCTGGGCAAGCTTGCGGGACATGGGGTCCGTGCCGCCCACCACCTTCGGGGTGTTGGCGATGTTGAAATTCTTATTGCCGGGGTCCACCCGCTCGGGAGAGAAAGCCAGGAAAAAGTCCCGGCCCAGCCTGCGCCCATTTTTATTGAGGATGGGGAGGATGATGTCGTCGGTGGTCCCGGGGAAAGTGGTGCTCTCGAGGATGATGAGCTGGCCCTTCCTCAGGTTATGGGAAATGCGCTCGGCCGCGGCGCAGATGTTGCTGACGTCGGGCTCCTTGCTCTTGCGCAAGGGAGTCTGCACGCAGATGAAGATGACGTCGCACTCGGGCAGGAGCTTGACGGCGTCCGTGGCCCGGAAGAGGCCGGCCTCCAGGTACTTCTTGAGTTCGCCAGAGGAAACGTCCAAGACGTAGGATTTGCCGCGCTTGAGATCCGCGACCCGCTCCGGGTTGACCTCGAAGCCCACGGTCTTGAAGCCCTTGCGGCAGAACTCCATGGCCAGGGGCAGCCCGACATAGCCCAGGCCCAAGACCCCGACGGTGAGCGAGCGCTCCCTCAGGCGGTCCAAGAAATCCATCAAGGTGGTATTGTAACTCACAAATCCGCTTCTTGCAATGCTCCGTTTACAAGGCGGACATTTTTTGTAAGAATGGGAATTATACAATGGTCAAGTGTGATCCCGACCTCTGCCAGGTCTGCGTGATTGGTTCAGGCTACGTGGGTCTGGTCACGGGAACCTGTCTTGCCGAAATCGGCCATCGGGTCGTTTGCGTGGATTCAGACCCGCGCAAGATCGCGGCACTCAAGGCCGGGCGGCTTCCCATCTACGAGCCAGGCCTTGCCGAGCTCTTCTCCAGAAACCTCAAGGAAGGCCGCCTGCGCTTCGTCTCCAGCGTCAAGGCGGGAATGCGCGAGGGAAAGCGACAGGCCGAGATCATCTTCATCGCCGTGGGGACTCCTCCCCGCCACGACGGCTCGGCCGATCTTTCCTCCGTGGAGGCGGTGGCCGAGGAGATCGCCAAAAATTTAAAGGAGTACGCCGTGATCGTGGACAAGTCCACGGTGCCTGTGGAGACGGGCGAATGGGTGAGCCGCACCATATCGCGTCACAAGAAGAACGGGTTTTCCTACGACGTCGCCTCCAACCCCGAGTTCTTGAGCGAGGGAAGCGCTGTCAACGACTTCCTCCACCCCGACCGCATCGTGCTCGGGATATCTTCGCCGCGGGCCGAGGAGGCCTTGCGCAAGCTTTACAAGCCGATCTCAGCCCCGGTGATCGCCACCGACGTGAAAAGCGCCGAGCTCATCAAGCACGCCTCGAACTCGTTTTTGGCCACCAAGATCTCCTACATCAACGCGGTCGCGACCCTCTGCGAGAAGGTGGGCGCCGACGTGACGCAGGTGGCGCACGGCATGGGCCTCGACCGGCGCATCGGGCCGCTTTTCCTCAAGGCGGGGATCGGCTTCGGCGGCTTCTGTTTTCCCAAGGACCTCGAGGCCTTCTATTGGATCAGCAAGCAAAAGGGCTACGATTTCTCGCTCCTCAAGGTGGTCAAGGACATCAACGAGCACCAGAAAACCTGGATCCCGCGCAAGATCGAGGAAACCCTGTGGAATCTCGAGGGAAAGACGGTGGGCCTCCTTGGGCTTTCCTTCAAACCCCACACCGACGACATGCGCTTCGCCCCAAGCCTCGACATCGTCCGCATGCTCTTGGAGCGCCGGGTCCGCGTCCGGGCCACGGACCCGGTGGCCATGCCGGGAGCCAAGAAGCTCGCGGCCTTGAAAGGCGTCGAGTTCTGCCGCGATGCCTACGCCTGCGCCCAGGGCGCCGACGCGCTCGCTCTCGTCACGGACTGGCCCCAGTTCCGCGAGCTCGACTGGAAGCGCTTGAAGAAGATCATGCGCGTGCCCCTCCTCCTGGACGGCCGCAACTTCTACTCCGGCGAGGACCTGCGCAAGGCGGGCTTCACTTACCGCGGCGTGGGCAAGCCTTAGCTTCTCACCATGCGCATCCTCATCACGGGCGGCGCGGGCTTCCTGGGCAGCCACCTGGCCGAGCGCTTTCTCTCGCAGGGCCATTATGTCATCGTCCTCGACAACCTTATCACGGGACAGCCCGAGAACATCCAGGAGCTATTCAAGAACCCCAAGTTTTCCTTCATCAAGATGGACGTGACCAATTTCATCCACGTGCCTGGCCCTCTCGACGCAGTGCTCCATTTCGCCAGTCCCGCCAGCCCCGAGGACTACGCCAAATTCCCCATACCGACCCTCAAGGTGGGCGCCTTGGGAACCCACAAAGCCCTGGGCCTGGCCAAGGACAAGAAGGCCGTGTTCATGCTGGCCTCCACCTCGGAGGTGTACGGCGACCCCCAGGTCAACCCCCAGCCCGAGACTTACTGGGGCAACGTCAATCCCATAGGCCCGCGGGGAGTCTACGACGAGGCCAAGCGTTTCGCCGAGGCCCTAGCCACGGCCTACCACCGCTCGCACAAGATGCCCGTGCGCATCGCCCGAATCTTCAACACCTACGGGCCCCGCATGCGCCAAAGCGATGGCCGGGCCGTTCCCAATTTCATCACCCAGGCCCTGAAGGGCAAGCCCCTCACGATATACGGAAATGGCTCCCAAACTCGCAGCTTCTGCTACGTGGACGACCTCGTGAGCGGACTCGATCTTCTCCTGCATGGCGGCGTCGAAAGCCCCGTCAACATCGGAAACCCCCAGGAGACCGCCATCCTGGAAATCGCGCGGACCATCCGGCGCCTCACCGGCTCCAGGTCGAAAATCGTTTTCAAGCCCTTGCCCACGGACGACCCCAAGGTCCGCTGCCCGGACATATCCCTGGCCTGGTCCCGACTCGGCTGGAAGCCCCGGATCGGCCTCGAGAAGGGCTTGTCGGCCACCATCGACTATTTCCGCCAGAGCCTGAAGTAGGCCGCGGCCATGCTCTCGGTCATCATCCCCTGCCACAACGAAGAGGAGAACATACGCCGCTTCGAGACGGAACTCTGCCCCTCCCTGCAAAGCCTAGGCATGCTCTACGAGGTCATCCTCGTTGACGACGGCTCCACGGACGGCAGCGCCGAGGCCATGAAAGTCCTCTCCGCCTATCCCTCCATCAAGGTGCTGAGCCACGGCTCCAATCGCGGCATGGGCGCGGCCCTAAGAACTGGGTTTGCCCAAGCCAAGGGCCAGTGGATCATGACCTTGGACGCCGATCTTACCTTCCACCCATCCCAAATCGCCCAGCTTCTGGCCCACCAGAAGGAGACCTGGGCGGACATGGTCTCCGGCTCCCCCTTACTCACGCCCGAGGGCCTGGCTAAGGTGTCATGGACCCGGAGGCTTCCGAGCGCGGTCATCAACGGCCTCTACCGTCTGCTCTTCTCTCGGCGCCTGACCTCGTACACCACGATTTTCAGGCTCTACCGGGCCTCTCTTCTCAAGGCCATGCGCCTTGTCTCGAACGGCTTCGAGCTTAACGCCGAGATCGCGGTGCGTTTCGTCAAAAATCACCGCAAGCTCGAGGAGATCCCAGCCGTGCTCTCCACGCGCGAGCAGGGCTATTCCAAGCTAAACCGGTGGCGGGAACTGAAAAACCACTTGGTCCTAATGTTGCGTCTGAGGCGTTTCTGAGATTTTTGATAAAATGAGGTGACATCCATGACTGACAGAGGAAGCGCCAGCCGCCCATTGCGCGTGGCCGTCGTCGGCTCGGGCCCCTCCGGCTTCTACGCCGCCGAGGCCCTTCTCAAGCAAAAAGAAATTCCCGTGCGGGTGGACATGTTCGACCGCCTGCCCACCCCCTACGGCCTGGTGCGCGGAGGGGTCGCTCCCGACCATCAGAAGATCAAGAGCGTCACCGTGGTCTACGAAAAGATCGCGGTCATGCCCGAGTTCAGGTTCTTCGGCAACGTGAAGCTCGGACGGGACATACAGGCCGCGGACTTGCGCCGGCGCTACGGTCAGATCGTCTACGCCGTGGGCAACGAAAGCGACCGCCGCCTCGGCATTCCAGGGGAGGATCTGGCGGGCAACCATTCCGCCACGGCCTTCGTGGGCTGGTACAACGGCCATCCCGACTATCGCGAGGAATCCTTCGACCTGTCCTGCGAGTCCGCGGCCGTCATCGGCATCGGCAACGTGGCCATGGACGTCACCCGCATCCTGGCCCAGGACCCGGAGAAGCTCAAGAGCACCGACATCGCGGGCTACGCCTTGGAAGCCTTGAGGAAGAGCCGGATCAAGACGATTTACCTTCTGGGTCGGCGCGGCCCGGCCCAAGCCGCCTATTCTCCTGCCGAGATCCAGGAGATCGGCCACTTGGAATCGGCCGATCTGGTGGTCAACCCCAAAGAAATCGAGTTGGGCGACGAGGCCTCCAAGGCCGCCCTCTCCGATCTGGAGACCAAAAAGAACGTCGAGTACGCGGCTTGCCGCGCACGGCTGGGCGAGGGAAGCCGGGAGAGGAAGGTGCGCCTGCGCTTCTGCGTCTCTCCCGTGGAGGCTCTGGGGGCGGATGGGAAAGTCAAGGCCCTCAAACTCGAGAAGAACGCTTTGGTCCCGGACGGCAAGGGAGGAGTCTCCGCCAAGGGCACCGGGCAATACGAGACCATTCCCGCGGGGCTGGTCTTTCGCTCGGTGGGCTACCGGGGCATCCCGATCCCGGGAGTGCCCTTCGACGAAAAAAGCGGCAAGATCCCGAACAAGGACGGGCGCGTCCTCGACTCTGCCTCGGGCCAAGTCCTTCCCGCGGAGTACGCGGTGGGCTGGGCCAAGCGCGGCCCCTCGGGGCTCATCGGCACTAATCGCGCCGATTCCGTGGCCACGGTCAAGGCCATGCTCGAGGACGCGGCCAAAGGGCTGTTTAAGGCCGAGGCCCCCGATTCCGACCCGGAGGCCATGCCGCGCCTCCTGCTCGAGCGCGGCGTCCGCTTCATTGATTTTCCCTCCTGGAAGGTCCTCGACAAGCTCGAAGTGGAGAATGGCTCGCGTCAAAGGAAGATCCGCGAGAAATTCACCCGCGTCGAGGACATGCTCCAGGCCTTGAAAAGCGCCTAATGCTCGTCCTGGTGTTCTATTACCTCGTCCTGCCCTTCCTCCTGGGCTGGGTCTTCATTAAAATCATCAAGAAATACGGCCGCCCGAAAATCCCCGCGGAAGTGGCGCTCCTCTATGCCGAGCGCCCGATCGAGAAGGGTTATTTCAGGGTGGTCAAGCGCCGCGCCTCGGGGGTTGATTTCCTGGGCGATTTCGAGAAGCAACCCGAGGCCGTGGATGAGATGTATAGGGCCCGGGCCTCGGCCCGGGCCCAGGGAGAACCTGCGGCTTTCTTTGTTCTCAATGACCAGGGCGAAGCCCTAGAAGAAGTGGATTCTTAGATTTTGGCGCCGATGGGAGCCGCTAAAGCGGGAACATAGAACCGCTCCACGTACTCCTTGACCATGCGGTTGGCGCAGAAGTTGGGGGAGACGCTGCGGATGGATTCCTTCATTACCTTGACCCAGCCGTGGGGCACGCGGCTTAGGTCCCGCTCGTAGAAGAGCGGAATGATCTCGTTCTCCAAAGCGCCATAAATCTCCTGGGCGTCCGCGGCGTCGGCCGCCTCGCCCGAACCCCGGCCTCCGGGCTCGCCGATGGGCCAGCCGTTTCCTTTGTTGTAGCCCTCCTCCCACCAGCCGTCCAAGATGCTGAGGCTCGGAACCCCGTTGACCGCGGCCTTTATGCCGCTGGTGCCGCAGGCCTCGAGGGGAGCCAGGGGATTGTTGAGCCACAGGTCGCAGCCATGCACGAAATAGCGGGCGATGTGCATGTCGTAGTCCTCGACGAAGGCGATGCGCCCGCCGAAGGCAGTATCCTTGGCCAGGCGGTAGACCTGCTGGATCAAGGCCTTGCCGGAGTCGTCTGCGGGATGGGCCTTGCCCGCGAAAACGATCTGAACCGGCCGCCAGCGGTCGAGGAGCAGTCGCTTCAAGCGGTCCAGGTCGCGCAAGATGAGGGCCGCCCTTTTATAGCCGGCGAAGCGCCGCGCGAACCCAATGGTGAGGGCCGTGGAGTCCAGGAGCGCCCCCTGGGCCACGACCTGGGAGGAATCCGAGCGCCCCTCGATCCAGGATCGGCGGGCCCTGCCGCGCAGAAGATTAAAAAGCTCTTCCTTGGAACGCTGATGCACCTGCCAAAGCTCCTCGTCCGGGATGGCGGCCACCCGGGACCATAGGGCCGCGTCGTCCTGGTTCTCCCACCAGTCCTGCCCCAGGTACTTGGAAAACGTCCAGCCCAGGTCCTGCTGGACCCAGGTAGCCAGGTGCACGCCGTTGGTGACGTGGGCGATGGGAACCTTCTCCTCGGGTTCGGCCGGCCAAAGCTTCCGCCACATCTGGCGGGAAACCTGCCCGTGCCGCCGGCTCACCCCGTTGCGACGCCCGCTCAGCCTCAAGGCCAGCGCCGTCATGTTCCAGCCCGGCCCCCCCCCCGGCGAGCGGGCCAAATCGAGGAAGGACTGCTGGTCCAGGCCCAAGGAGGGCCAATAATTGCGGAAATACTCGGCCACCAACTGCTCGTCGAAAACATCGTGCCCGGCCTCGACCGGGGTATGGGTCGTGAACACGCAAGCCGCCGCCGTTTCCCGAGCCGCCTCCGAGAAGCTCTTGCCTTGCGCCACCAACTCGCGGATGAGCTCCAAGCAAAGGAAGGAGGAATGGCCCTCGTTGGCGTGGTAGACCGCGGTGGGGATGTTCAAGGCACGCAGCATGCGCACGCCCCCGATGCCCAGGACGATCTCCTGGCGCAGGCGAGTGGTACGGTCGCCCCCGTAGAGCCGGCCGGAAATCTCCCGGTCGTGCGGCGGGTTGCCGTCCACGTTGGTGTCCATGAGATAGAGCTTGACCCGACCCACCGTGACTTCCCAGACCGCGATGCGCAGTTGCCAGGAGCCCACGCTCAAGCCCACGATCAGGCGCTCGCCAGAGGGCCCCAACACGGGCCGAACCGGGGCCGTGTTCCAATCGATGTGCTCGTAAACGTTCTGCTGCCAGCCGTCCGACGAGACATGCTGCTGGACATAACCCTGGGGGTACATGAAGCCCACCCCCACCAAGGGCACGCCCAAATCCGAGGCCGTCTTGCAATGATCCCCGGCCAGGATGCCCAAGCCGCCGGAGTAAATCCTTAGGGAATTGTGCACGCCGAACTCGGCGGAAAAGTAAGCCACGCTTTTGCCCGCGAATTCAGGGTGCTTCCTCTTGAACCAGGCTGCCTCGTCTCCCAGGTATTGGTCGAAAGCCCGGATCACCGAGTCGTAGTGGGCCAGGAAACGGGAATCCTTGGCCAAAGCCTCCAAACGGGGAAGCGACTGCTGAAGGAGAAGGACGGGATTATGGTGGGTGTTGGACCAGAGGGTGCGGTCTATCTGCTTAAAAAGGGCTCGCGCCTCGGGATGCCAGCACCACCAGAGATTGTAGGCTAAATCCTTGAGGCGGGAGAGCCTCGCCGGCGTTTCCCATTTCAATATGGAATCCATGGCCTATTTTACCAAATTTGTCTATTCCTCCAGGCGAAAAACCATGGTTTGGCCGAGTTTGACCGCGACCGCCCCCCCCGGCCCCAAAGCCGGGGAAAAGCGCATGAGGCGGCCCACTTGCCCGGCTGCCTCGTCGAAGGCCTCCCCCCCCGACTCCAGGACGTCCACGGAAGCCACCCGCCCGCTTTGACTGATGTGGAGGATAACCTTGACCACCCCTTCCCGCCCCGCCCGGCGCTCTCTCTCCGGATAGAAACGACGCAAATTGGCCAGGACCTCATCGCGGTTGAGGAGTTGGGGCAGGCGCAGAAGGGCCGCACCTCCATTCCCGGTCCCGCCGGGAACCCCGTAATCGGCTCCCGCGCCGGAACCCCCGGGCAGGGGCGAGGTCCCCCCTCCCTCCGGGGTTCCCCCGGGCGTGGGGGAAGGCTCGGGAGCGGCTTCGATCTTTTCGGTCTTGGGGCCGGGCAAGACCCAGTCCTTGGGGGCAACGAGCTTTTTAAGCGCCTCTTGGGGCTTGGCGCTTTCAGCCGGAAGGCTTGGGCCCGGCAGAGGCCGGGCCGCGGCTTTCTTCGGGGCCCCGAGCTTCGCGGGCCCCGTCCCCAGCATGGGGATGGTCAGATCCACCTCCACGAGAGGCGGGAATGGACGGGCAATCCACAATTTGACGGCGCCGAAGAAACCCGCGTGGAGAGCGAAGGAGGCGGCCAGGCAATTCCTGAAAAAATGCGGGCTTGCCGCCCTCATTTACCAATGGAGACTTCGAGGCCGATTTTCTTGACCCCGGAGGCCCGGATCGAGTCCAGAAGGGAGACGATGTCGCCGTAGGACAGGGCCCGGTCCGCGGACAAAGTCACCGCGGCTCCCGGACGGCTCTGGACCAGGCGCGAGAGGGCCCCGGCCAGGGCCTGCGGGCTCATCGCGACCCCTCCCATGAGGATCTCCCTTTTGGCGTTGTAGACGACGGCCACGGCCTCGGTGGCGGCGCGCTCGTGATGGGCGGCCTTGGGCACGTCCACCTTGAGGGCTCGGCGCTGGATAAGGGGGGCCGTCGCCATGAAGATGATGAGCACGACTAAAATGATGTCCACCAGGGGAGTGACGTTGATCCCGGTGATCGGACCCTCGTCTCCCGCGGCATGCGCGCTCATGGCGAGCCCTTGGCGGCCCGGATCTGGGCGATGAGGAAGCGTCCCAGGGACTCGGTGCCCAGGAGCAGGTCCTTGGCCTTCTTCTGGAAATAGTTGTAGCTCACCACGCAGGGGATGGCCACGAAAAGCCCCACCGCGGTCGCGATTAGGGCCTCGGAAAGTCCCTTCATGACCACCTCCGGCCCGGCGCTGGCCTGGGAGAGGTCATGGAAGGCCTTGATAACGCCCAGCACCGTGCCGAACAGTCCCACGAACGGGGCGTTGTTGCCCAAGGTCCCAAGGGCCAAGAGCCTTTTCTCAAGGCGGTTTTTCTCCTCGAAGCTCGCGGCCAGGAGCAAGTCCTCCACTCCCGCCGGGCCGTGGTGGGACTGGGCCAAAGCCGTGCGCAGGATGCGGGCCGCGGCCCCCTGGTGCCTATGGGCCGTTTTCTCCAAAATAGAGAGATCGCGGCCAAAGTCCTTGATCAAAGCCTGGCGGAGCTCCGAAAAATCCTTTTCCTCCTGAAACAACAGGACTCCCCTTTCGATGATGATGGCCAAAGACAGGACCGAGCACAGAAGCAGTCCGTAAACCACCCAATCCCCGCCGGTGAGCGCCAGGGCCAGAATCCACGTTATGTCCATATCCCCCTCGGAACTACTGGTACCTCTGAAGGCGCAGAAGCGCCGAGCAAAGCTCCGCCTTGACCGCCGGATGGCTCTCCTGGCCCAATTGCAGGAAAAGCCTGCGGTACTCGTCGCCCTTGCCTAACTCCCCGAGATAATGCGCGGTCATGGCCCGCACGAACCAGTCCTCGTGCTGGTAGAGGCGCAGCAGCATCTCTCGGCCGAAAATGTCCCCCATGCGCCACATCCCAGCCGCGGCGTATATCCGGACCGCGAGCGAGTTGTCGTCCCGGGCCGCGTTGGAGACCAGGAACTGGACCGAGGGATCGCCCAGGACGAGGAGGGACTCCAAGGCCGCGAAGCGCACGGTCATATTGGGGTCCTGGAGGGCGGACTGGAACAGGTTCATGTAGCGCAAATCCTTGGCGTAGGCCAAGGCCACCAAGGCCGCGGCGCGGGTCTGGGTGTTCTTGCCCAGGCGCACGGTTTTCTCGAGCTCGCTCGAAAGCTCGAAGTCGGTCACCCCGGCCAGGCCCTCGGTGAGGAGAAAGCCGAGCTCGGTGTAGCGGGTCTTTAAGTTGTAGCCGGTGAGGGTGCTAAGCTTGTTCAAGTTGCCGACCGAGGCGTCCAGGGCCTCCTGCGACTGGGGACGGGCGTCCTGGCGCTCGCGCAGGAGCCTTAAGAGATGCAGGTTGATCTGGGGGTCTATGGCGAGCCTCTTGGGGATTTTAAGGCGTGGGGCCGTGATCACCAAGGGCTCTAGCTGAAGAACGCTGGCCGAATCTGGGATGGCCCCGGTCTGTGCCATAAGGCCCGGGCTCAACCCTATCAAGAACGCCGCAAGCGCGATTTTCACGAGCCTTTCTTGGGAAACAACTTCAAGGCCGCGATACAGTACTCCGCGACCACGAAGTCGTTGCCCGCCTCCCGCCCGATCCGGGCCACCAGGCGGTCATAATCCCCGCCAGCGCCGAAATCCCCCAAATAGCGCCCCGCCATGGCCCGCACGAGCCAGCTTCCGTCATCGAGGAAGGCGCGCAGGCGGTTGAGACCCGCCGAGTCGCCGAGCCGGGCCAAGGCCGCGGAGGCGTAGACCCGAAGGATCGGCTCGACCTCCCTTTCGGCCACCGCTCCAAGAAGAGGCAAGGATTTTTCGGGGTGGCCCCAGGCCTGGAGGGCCTCCAAGGCCCCGAAGCGCACGGCCGGGTCGAGGTGCACCAAAGCCTCCCGGAACACGTCGTAGTCGCGCAAGTCCTGGGCCCGGGCCAAAGCCACCAAGGCCGCGGCGCGAGTCTCTCCGTTGCGGTCCCAGCGGGCTAGATTGACAAGCTGGCCGCGAAACACCGGGTCCTGGTTGCGGGACAGGGCCTCGGCCAGGGGAATGCCGATATTGAGATAGCGGTTGCGCAGGGAATAGCCGATGGGGGAGCCCACTTTCAAAATCTCGCCCACGGGCGCGCCCTCGGCCTTGGACAGGTCCACTGTGGCCTGGTCCTGATGCTCGAGAAGATCCACCAGGACGTTGGTGATCTGGGCGTCGGTCTTCATGGCCCCGGGAATAACCGCCGCGGGACCGGCCGGCGCCGTCGAGACCGGGACCTCGGCGCAACCTGAGAGCACCGCCAAGCCCAAAGCAACGGCCCAGGCGAAAAACCCGCCTTTCATAGGGCTAATAGTACAAAAAATACGTTACAGACTTGTTATACTGAAGCCCATGCGACCCGGAATCGCCGTGGTGGCGTTGGCAGCTTTTCTAGGAGCCTGCCATGAGAGGCGGGAGGCCTCCCGCGAAGACCTGACGCCCAAGGCCGCGCGGCGAGCTTGGGCCGAAGCTCTCGAGGAGAATAAAGAGCCGGTCAAGGCGGCGGTCCTAGGACCGGATTCTCGCGGCTGCACTTGGATCGCGAGCGAGGGGTCTATCGCCGCCGGCGAGGATCAAACCCCACACCAGCTGCGCGCCCAGGCCGTGGACGCGGCGAGGCGCTCGGCCATGCAGGATTTTCTGGGCGTGTCGGTTCGAGCGCGCACCATGGATTTCCAGCAGGAGGGCTTGCGCGACCAAAAGCAGGTCATCGAGAGCATGCTGCTCACGACCCGGCAAGGACGCATCATGGACGAGCAGGTGCTTAGGGACGGCTACGAGGACGCGCCAGGATGTCCGCGCTGCCGCTACCGCGCCGCGATCAAGACCTGCCTCCTACCCACTCCCGGCTACGCCGACAAGGACTTCTCCCTGGACCTCGGCCTTTCGCGCGACATCCTCTTTGACGGAGATGAGGTCACGCTGAGCGTCACGGCGACCCGGGACTGCTACCTATACGTCTACGATCTGTGGCTTGACTGGCAGAAAACGTCCTTAATAGCGCCCAACCCGCAGATTCCGGAGATCCGCCTCAAGGCGGGCCAAACCTGGGAATATCCGGACGCTGCGGCGCGCAGGGCGGGGGTAAAGGCCTTGGCGGCCCAGCTCCCGGAGGGCTATGACGTCTCCGTTGAAACCGTTCGGGTCGTGGCCTCCAGGCAGCCCCTGCCGGCGAAAGTCACCGATCCGGCGCAGGGATTTCTTGCCGTCCTGGGGCGCCTCAACGCCCAGAAAATCGACTGGGCCGAGGACGCTCAGGCCTTTACCATCTACAAGGCTAAGCGCTGAGTTTAGGGCCGGAAAATCACCTTGTCCCCGTTCTGCTCTCCCATCAGCACGGGGTTCTGCTCGCGGTTTTGCCGGCGGGCCTCGTCCTGGACCTTGGGCTTGAGGTATTCCTGGAGGCCTCTCACCGTGACGTTGCCGTCCTTGTCCCGGGCCTGGCCGGAGAGGCCCTTCAGGAAATAATAGGTGAAGATGCCGTGGCCCTGGCCGTCCAAGGTGCTGGTGATCTCGTTTTCAGCGGCGGCGGCGAACAGCGACATGCGGCCTTGGGGAAAGATGCCCGTTTCGACCTTGGTGACCAAGGGCCGGGCCCCGTGGGCCAACACCGAGCGGCCTCCCGCTCCAGAGAAGCAGGCGTCCAAAGCCACGAGCACCTCGCGGGCCTTCAGGGCATTGAGGCTGGCGTAGAGGCGCTTGACCGGATAGCCCGTGTTCTCCAAGAAGTTGGCGTCCCCGTCCCAAGGGACGAGGAAAGCCTCGCCGGTCTTCACGTCCGGAGCGCCGTGCCCGGAGAAATAGAAAAACACCCGGCTTTCCTCCTTGACGTTCCGAGGCAGCCAGGACTCCAGGTATTTCTCGATGGCCGTGCGGCTGGCCTTTTCCCCCAACATCAGGATCACGTTCCGGCTCGGAAATCCCAAGGCCAGTAGATGATTCTTGACGGCCTCGGCGTCGCGCTCCGCGTAGAGGGCCGCGGGCAGGTCGGAGTATCTCTCGACGCCGACCACCACGGCGAAATCATCCGGCCGCTCCGGGGCCTTGTAGGAGGGCTCGTCCACGTCGGAGCGGATCTCCGCGGCCGGGGCGGCGGCTTTGGGAACCTGGACGGCCTGCGCGCTTGAGACCGCGGCTTTGACGATGCCCTCTAGGTCCTCCTTGGAGATGCCGCCCCCGGCGGAGGCCTGATCCCGGCGCTTGAAATAGTCCTCCCGGTCGGCCGCGACGGCTCTATACAAGGCGGTCCCCGGCTTGAAGGCGTCGTATACGGCGGCTCCCACGCTGCCGACGTAGCCTCCCTGCAGGCGGTACAAGGGTTTTCTCGAATAGGCCGAGAGCACCTCGGTCATCTCCGCCTTGCCGGCGTTGGCGAGCCTCATCTTGATGATGAGATCGCTGTCCTGCGGGGAATTGTAGTCCGCCAGCCAGTTCAGGGACTGGTATTTCCTCTGGTGAGAGAACATCTTCACGGTGGAGGGCTTGTCCGGAAACAGGGCGGCGAACCCGAGAATTGGAACCCAGCCCGCCGCGTTGACCTTGTACTCCTCGGAGCACATCTTGCCGGCGCAAAGAAGGCCGAATTTAAGCTCCTCGCCGCCAAGGTCGGGGCTCGCGCCCGGGGCCAGCTGGGCGGCGCGCTCCCGCGCGTATTGCGTAGGGCCCCCCACGGGTGCGGTGGCGCAGGAGGAGAACAGCGCGCCCATGGCGGCAAAGGCTAAAAATCGAGGTGTTTTCACGAAGCCCCTAAGTTTATAACAACCGAACTATAACGTGTCAAGATTTGGCGACATCAGAAAGACAAGTGCTCCATGTGCCAAAAAGTCCCCTGGTCTCTGAGCCTGTTCAAGAAGGCTCCCAAGGGCTGCGTGCCTTCCTGCGTGTCGGAATAGCCGTTAACAATCTTTTCACAGGCATGTAATGTTTCTGTCACAGGGTCCTGGTAGACTAATCCCAAGGCGCATACAACGGCTCGACAGCTTAGTACGGCAACAGGACGGCATCACCAGGAGCTCCGCCCCTTCGCGACTCTCCGCGCGAAGGGGCGGCTCGCTTTTAGTCCTTGCCGATGTCTTGGAAGGGCTTGAGGATGCGCTCGAGCCAGCGCTGGTCCATGGTGTCAAAAGCCCCGAGTTCCTCACTGTCGACATCCAGCACGGCCCAGACCTTGCCCTGGGAATCGAAAACGGGAAGGGCGATTTCGGAGAGATTCTTGGGGTCGCAAACGATGTGGGCTTGGCCCAAGGCTCGAACGTCAGGGACGATCAAGGGCTTCCCACTTTGGGCCACTTTCCCGCAGACCCCGTGCAAAGGAAGGGGAGAGCAGGCGGGCTTGTCGCGGTGGGGACCCACAGTCAACTGCTCTTTAGCCGGTTCCAAGATGTAGAAGCCGCACCAAGAGTACGGGCTTTGCGCGAACTGGTCCCAGAGCTCGTCGACGACCTCGCGCATCATGCGCTCAGCCTCCAAAGTGCGCCGGCGCCATTTCGTGTCCAGGGCGTGGTGGACCTTGTTGTAGCGCGCCCGCGAGGGCCTGTCTTTCAAGTTCTCTTGCGCCGAGGACGGCTCCGTCATATTTTGCTCTCCTGAACGATTAACTGCCCGCAAGCCCCCTGGATATCCTGCCCCAGATTCTGGCGCACCGTGGCCTTGAGCCCCGCGTCCAAAAGGGCCCTCTGAAACCGCCGGGCCTGCTCCTCGGAGGAGGGCCTGTGCGGGGTGTCGGTGGGGTTGAATACTATTAAATTAACGTGCAGGCGCTCCAGGGCTCCGATGGACTTGACGTAGCCGACGAGCCGGCGGGCGTCCTCCGGCCGGTCGTTCTCTCCGGCGAGCAGGACGTACTCGAAGAAGACCTTGCGCGAGCTCTTCCCTAGATACGCTTTCAAGGCCTGGGCAAGACAGGAAAGGTCGTAGGCCTTGTTTAGCGGGACGAGGCGCGCGCGCAGGCCGTCCTCGGCGGCGTGGAGGGATATGGCCAGGTTCACCTGGGGAAAATCCGCGCCGAAGAGCTCGATCTTGGGAGCCACCCCCGAGGTCGAGACCGAGATATGCCTGGCCCCGATGCCGAACTGGCGCTGATCCATCAGGACGCGCAGGCTCTCGGAGAGGGTCTCGTAGACCGCGAAGGGCTCCCCCATTCCCATGTACACCACGTTGTCGAGCCGTCCCGGGAGATTCTCCGCCTTCATATGCTGGCGCCAAAACAGGACCTGGTCGGTGATCTCATCGACGGTGAGGCTGCGGGAAAGCCCCATGAGGCCGGTGGCGCAGAACGTGCAGCCCACAGCACAGCCCACCTGGCAGGAGATGCATGTGGTCCAGCGCCGGTCGCTGGGCCTCAGAAGCACGGTCTCGATCAAGGCGCCGTCCGGAAGTGCTAGCGCCGCCTTGCGCGCCCGGCCGTCCTTGGACGCGGAAAGGCTGCGCGGGGAAAGGCTCTGGATCGGGGCCCTCTCGGCCAAAGCCCGGCGCAGCTCAGCGGGGAGCACGGAAATCTCATCGTAGGAGCGGACCGCGTCCTGAAACACAGCGCGCCTCACCTGGTCTAGGCGATAGGCCGGGGCCCCCAGCGACTTCAAGACCTCCTGGGCGCGCGCCAGATTAATAAGAGACCTCCATGACGTCCTTGAAATCGATGAGCCTCTTCATGACCTTCTCTTGGCTGGCCCGACTGCCAGTGGTGTACCATTCGCTGTAATAGAAGCCGTTCTTCTTCATGAGCTTGCGGCGCATGATGCGGACGCGGGCTTCCCGGAAAATGCCCGCGATCTCCTCGATATGGCCGTGATCGAATTTGGAGATGATCTTGTAGGTGTGCCTCTCACGCCAGTCGTCGATGAGGATGTCGAGCTTGGTGAAGGCAAGCTGAATGAAGAGCACCAAAACCGTGGCGAAGGCCGCCTCGTTGTGGTAGCCCAGGCCCACCCCCATGCCGATAGCGGCCACGGTCCAGATGGTTGCCGCCGTGGTGAGTCCCGTCACGCGGTCGCCCTCGCGCATGATGGCCCCCGCGCCCAAAAATCCTATGCCCGAGACGATTTGGGCCGCGATCCGGGTGGGATCGCTTCCCCCATAGAAGCGCACCGAAAGCACCGTGAACAAGGTGGCTCCAAGGCAAATTAGAATATGCGTGCGCAGCCCGGCTGCCTTGTCGCTCACCTCGCGCTCAAGCCCGATGACCCCGCCCAAGCACAGCGAAATCAACAATTTCATCAAGTCTTGGTTTATCATTCTTATCCTCTAGACCATGGAAGAGTCGAGCGCACGTCCCGACAGAAGCCTCACCGCCGCTTCCCCGGCCGCGCGGCCCGAGGCCGCGCAATCAGGCAGGCCGACCCCTTTGTAAGAGCACCCGCATAGGATAAGGCCTAAATGCCCTTTTAGGCAAGAGGCAATTCGCTGGAGCCTCAACTCATGGCCCACCGTGTACTGCGGGTTGGCCTTGAGCCAACGGGTGGTCTGGGAGAGCACGGGCCTGACGGAACCCAAACCCAAGAGCCTTACCAAGTCCTCCCGGGCCAGACGCTCGACCTCCGCGTCGGCAAGCTCGGCCGATTCTTCGCGCCCGGCCCCGCCCAGAAAACAGCGCACCAGGACCTTCCCCTCGGGAGCGCGGCCCTGGAATTTCGTGGAGGTGAAGGTCGCGGCCGACACGGTTAGGCCCTCGCTCTTGGGCGCCAGGAAGCCGAATCCGTCCAGGGGATGGGGGAAGCCCTTTTTTTCATAGAGGAAAGAGACCGTGGCCGTGGAAACGAAGGATATCTCGCCCAAGATCGCCGCAAGCTCCCCATCGAGATCCTGCAGAAGGGATGCTAGGGCATTGGCAGGCAAAGCCGAGACCACGACATCCGCGGTGAAGCTCCCAGCGCCGGCAAAGGCCTTCCACTGCCTCCCCTCGCGGGAGAGGCGCTCCACTCGCGCCCCGGTGCGGACCGTCCGCCCCGGCAGGCGCAGGGCCAAGGCTTGTGTGAGGCTGGACAATCCTCCCTTGAGCGTCATGAACATCGTGTTCCCGCGGCCTGAAGGAGCGGGCATCCGGCGCAGGCTTCTCAAAACCCCACCCTTCTTCTCCATTTCCTTGAATTGCGGGAACGCACTTGCTAAGCTCAGCTTCTCCGCGTCGCCCGCGTATATCCCGGCAAAAAGCGGGGCCACGATTTTATCCAGGACCTCGGAGCCCAGGCGGCGGCGGGTGAAGTCCGCCAAAGACTCGTCCAGGTTTTCCTCGCCCGCGGGCACGAAAGGCTCGAGCCCGGCCCGAAGTTTTCCCCGCAGGCTCAAAAGCTCAAGGCCCAGCCAGGATGAAAACTTCCTCGGCAGGAGCCCGCCCTCGGGAAGCGGAATCATTTCCCCACGGGAGACCACGCAGACTCCCTTGCGCGCGGGGTTGGTTGGCACAAGCTCGGAGCCAAGCCCCAGCTCCCGCGCCAATTCAAGAATCCGGGGCTTGACGGACAGGAAGGAGTCCGGGCCCCTCTCGAAAACGGCACCGTCGCGGACTTCGGTGAAGACCTTGCCCCCAACGCGAGAGGAGGCCTCCAAGACCAGAACTTCGACCGACAACCCCTCGCGCCTGGACCTCGCCACAATCTCATAAGCCGCGCAAAGCCCGGAAATGCCGGCTCCCAAGACCAGAACTCGCTTCATGGGCTGGAACTAACGGCGATAGCCGTGCACCCAATCGACCACGGCGCTCACGTTTTCGAAGGGGGTCTGGGGAAGGATGCCGTGGCCGAGGTTGAAAATATAGCCGGGGCGGCCATCGGCCTGGCGCAGGATATCGTCCACGGCTTGCCGGAGGGCCTTCTTGGGAACCATGAGAAGCGCAGGATCAAGATTGCCCTGGACCGCCTTTTTTCCGGCCCGCTTGAAGGCCTGGGAAAGATCGATGCGCCAATCCACTCCCACCACATCCCCCCCCGCTCCGGCGAAATCCTCGAGGAAGCCCGCGGTCCCGGTGCCGAAATGGATCAAGGGAACCTTGGTTTTCTTGAGCCTCTCCAGGACCCAAGCCGAATGCGGCAGGACGCGGCTCCGGTATTGATCCGGCGACAAGGCCCCGACCCAGGAGTCGAAGAGCTGAAGGGCCGAGGCCCCGGCCACGGCCTGGCCCTCGAGGTAGCGGGCGGTGACGGCCCTCAGCTTTCTCATCAAGAGGTCCCAAGCCCGGGGCTCGGAGTGCATGAAGGCCTTGGTCTTCAGGAAATGGCTCGAGGACCCGCCTTCGATCAAGTAGCTCGCCAAGGTGAAGGGGGCGGCGGCAAAGCCGATCAAGGGCAGGCCCTTGAGTTCCTTGACGGCCAAGGCGATGGCCTTGAACACGAAGCCGAGCTTCTCCTCCACGTCAAATTCCGGTAGGCGCGCCACCTGGGACGCTTCCTTAAGGGGATTGCCAAGGATCGGCCCAGGAGCAAAGCGCAGGCGGGCCCCCAAGGGCTCCAGAGGCAGGAGAATGTCCGCGAAAATGATGGCCGCGTCCACGGGCATGCGGCGCACGGGCTGGAGGGTGACCTCGCAGGCGAGCTCCGGGGTCTTGGCCAGTTCCAGAATCGAGTATTTCCGGCGCATGGCCTGGTACTCCGGCATATAGCGCCCGGCCTGGCGCATGAACCACACCGGGATCCGGTTCGCGGCCTGCCCACGGCAGGCGCTAAGAAAGGACGACCTTTGTTCCATAATTTAAGGAAATTACGCCTTATTTTATTTTATTTTGAGGCATAATTACCGATGCTGTGCCTATGTCTGATCTAGGTCTTTTGGCCCTGTAATCAACCGCGGAAACAGGCCATCCTGAGTTTGTGAAATCAAGAAATGTCGGATTGCTTTTGGCCGAGCTCTTCCTGCTCGTCTCGCCCTGCTGGGCGCTCGACAAACCCATATGGGAGCAGCAATTGCAAGCCGTCAGCGAGGATATCCCAAAATTCTCTCCGCAAAAACCGAAAACGCTCGTCTCTTGTTACCTAAAGAACGATTGGACCACGACCGGATTCTTCTTCAAACTCCATGAATCCCAGGACAAACGATTGTCCGCCTTCTTGTGGCAGACCGGATGCTTTGGTTCAGGTCCGTCTATTCTGGACGGTTCCGAGGCCATTATTGAACATGGCAGGGATTATTTCCTCATTCGATCGAAAACCGAGCGAGCGGAATTCATGCTCCAAGTCAGCTTCGCCGAAACCGCGGTTCCAAGAGCCCACGCCGACTTCCTTGACAAGAGTTATTCCCATATAGGAACCGTGCGTCTCCTAAAATACAAGCTGTCAGACGATGAATCATTTGAAGATCACGATGCGCCTAAGGGAAGCAAGTTCTATTGCGCCGTGCATCCCGAACTAATTCCGCAGCAAGTTAAGTAAGTTAACGGCTGGCGCCTAAATCGCGAGCAAGGTGTCGGCGGTGCGCAAGGTCTCGAGCATGGATTCGGCGGTCTTGGCGCGGAGGAGCTTGCGACGCAGGGTCTCATTGGTCATGAGGGAGGCGATGCGGCCGAGAACCCGGAGCTGGGCCACCGGGGTCGCGGCCGGGGTGAGGATGAGAAAGATCAGGCGCACGGGCACGGCGTCGGGGGCGGGAAAGGGGACGGGCTTCACAAAACGCCCCAAGGCCACCAAGGTCTTGTCGAAGCCCGCCAGGCGCGCGTGGGGGACGGCCACACCGTGGCCCACGGCACTTGAGAACTTGGCCTCGCGCTCCCAGACGGCCTTGAAAATTTCATCCCTCTTCAAGGTGGGGCAGGCCGCGGCGAGCCTCTCCAAAAGACGGGAAATCGCCTCGGCGCTGTCGGCCGCCTGGAGCTCGACCGAGACGCTCTGGGGCACCAGGACGTCCATCAAGGACCAGGCCTGGGGAAGATCAAATTCGTCGTGCACCTCTCCCACCAGCTCCTCCAGGATGTCCTCGAGCGTGATGAAGCCCGTGAGCTGGCCCTGGGCGTCGCGCACCGCGGCCAGGTGGATGCCCTTGTCCGGGAAATACTTGAGAAGCTTTTCCAAGGAGTCGCCCTCGCGGACCTCGGCGAGGTCTCGCCTGATCTTCCTCAGTTCCTGGGAGCTCTCCGGCGGCCGTAACATCAAGTCCTTGACGTGCACCATGCCGATGACGGATTCTATGTCTCTCTCGCACAGGGGATAGCGGGAGAGTCTCCGGGACCGGACCAGGTCCCAGTTCTCCGCCCATGGCTTGGCCAAGGACAGAAAGGCCATCTTGTCCTTGGGCACCATGATCTCGGAGACCTTGGTGCGGCCGAAATCGAACAGATTCTCGAGAAGAAGCAGCCTCTCCAAGGGCAAGGTCCCCCGCTCCTGGGTCTCCCCCAGGAGGATGCGCATTTCCTCCTCAGAGACGACGGGCTCGGATTCCGCGGCGGTCTTGAAACCGAAAATCTTTAGAAAGAGCCGGGAGCAGTAGGACATGAAGGACACGGGCAGGCGCAGGAAGCTCGAGAAGCGCCTCAAGGCATAGACCCCTCCCAAGGCGATGGACTCGGCCTTTTGAAGGCCGATCGAGCGCGGGATAAGCTCCCCGAACACGATATGGGCCCAGGAGAGCAGGAGCAGACCCAGCCCGAAGGCCAGGCTCTCTAGCAGCGGGATGGGCATGGGGCTCGGCAGGGATTGAAGAAGAGAGCCCATCATCCGGGCGAGGGCGGGCTCCCCGATCCACCCTAGGGCCAAAGCGATCACGGTGATGCCCATTTGGATGGCGGCCAGGTAATCGTCCAAACGCCCTTGGAGCTCCTTGACCCCCACGGCCCTGGCGCTGCCCCGGCGGATCAGCATCTCGATGTGTGAGGAGCGCACCTTGACCAAGGCGAACTCCATGAGGACGAAAAGGGCGTTGAGCCCGATGAGGAAAACCGAGACCAACAGAACCCATGCCATGGCTGGGTGCTATTATACCCCATTACCCATGGAACTTTTTGAGGGGGTCGCTCGTATAGCTAATGGCGCAATTTGCTAAGATCACAGCCAACGGAGGGTCTATGCCAGAAACCAGGGAGTTCAAGCCTTTAAAGGAGTTCGGATCTTTGGCTCTTTCGGAGAACAGCGAGCTCAAATTCTACGCGGACGAGTTCAAGGGCCATCAATTCGGCTCCATCCGCACCTTCCTCAAGGGCGAGGGCTACACAGGCCCCACCAAGTCGGGGGTCACCGTGAACGCCGCCATCCTCTCGGGACTGGTCGAGAGCCTCTCGAAGCTCCCCAAGGAGCCGCAAGCCCTGGAGGAGAAGGAACTGGCGCGCTTTCCCAAGAAGATAGGAGTCGAGCTCGTCCTGAGGGTCACGATTTTCCGCGACGCCACGAGCCTCGACCTGCGCGAGTGGGTGGACGAGGAAGGCTACAAGGGCTGGTCCAAGAAGGGCGTGCGCTTTTCCTACGGGGACCTCGGGAAGACTTTGGTCCTTCTCCAGGATATGCAGAAATGGCTGGGCGCCAACGGAAAAACAAGGCAGCCCGCCCACAGCGTGTAAAGTGCGCTCCAAACCCCTCCTAAAGGTCGTTTGCGCGTCCTGGCTCCTCTTCTGCGCGGGGGGCTGGGGCCAGGCCGCGCTCGAGCCGGACCCCGAGGCCTCCCTGATCGGGCAAATGGTGGCCCGGATCCTTGAGAACAACCACTACAACCATCACCCCCTGGACAAGAAGACCTCCCAGGACCTGCTCGCGCAATACCTCGACATGTACGACTACAACCATATGATTTTTGAAAAGTCGGACGTGGACGAGTTTAAGGCGCGCTACGGCGACGCCTTGGCCGCCCAGGCCAAGCAGGGAGACCTGCGGCCGGCCTACGAGATATTCGAACGCTTCATGAAGCGCCTGGAGGAGCGCGAGGCCCTGGTGCGGCAAATCCTGCGCTCCACCCCCACTTTCAATACCGATGACCGCCTCAACATCAACCGCCATGAGGAGCCATGGTCCCGCACGCCCCAGGAAGCCCAGGCTCTCTGGCGCTTGAGGATCAAATACGAACTCCTACAGGAGCGCCTCAACAAGGCCAAGCCCGAGGAGCGGAATAAGACGATCTCGCTGCGTTATGAGAGGCTCCTGCGCAGCTACCGGGAGCTCGACTCGAGCGACATCCTCCAGAACTATCTCACGGCCTTGGCCCATACCTTTGATCCCCACTCCGATTACATGGCCGCGCCGCAGATGGAGAACTTCAACATCAACATGCGGCTTTCTTTGGTGGGCATCGGGGCTGTGCTGCGCTCCGAAGACGGTTACGCCAAGATCGTCTCGCTGGTCCCGGGAGGGCCGGCGGACATCGACAAGAGGCTCAAGCCCAACGACCGCATCGAGGCCGTGGCCCAGGGGGACGAGCCTTTCGTGGAGGCCATGGGCATGAAGCTAGACCGCCTGGTGGGAATGATCCGCGGGGAAAAAGGCACGGTCGTGCGCCTGCGCGTGATTCCGGCCGACGCCATAGACCCCTCCACCAGGGTCGTGGTCTCCTTGGTACGCGACGAGATCAGGCTTAAGGACCAGGAGGCCAAGGCTCGCCTCATCGAACTTCGAGAGCCGGCCGGCGGGGCCCTCCGGATCGGGGTGATAGACCTTCCCTCCTTCTACGCCGACACCAAGTCCATCATCTCGAGCAAAAGCACGACCCAAGACGTCGAGAAGCTCCTCGAGCACCTCAAGAAGCAGGACATCTCCGGGCTTATCCTGGACTTGAGGCGCAATGGCGGAGGCTCGCTCCCGGAATCGCTGTCCCTGACCGGGCTCTTCATCCCGAAGGGGCCCGTGGTCCAAATCAAGGACGCGCGCGGAGTCACCAAGGTTTTGAAGGACACCGTCTCAGACGTCTCCTACGCCGGGCCCATGCTCGTGCTCACAAGCCGCGCCTCCGCCTCGGCCTCGGAGATACTGGCCGCCGCCCTCCAAGACTACGGCCGGGCCGTGGTGGTGGGAGAGAAAAGCACTTTCGGGAAAGGCACGGTGCAGTCCATCACGGAGCTGGCGCAATACCTGCCCTCCGCGCTCAAGAGCTACCCGCCGGGAGCCATCAAGATGACCGTGCAAAAATTCTACCGGATATCGGGAGGATCCACCCAGCACCGCGGGGTCATTCCAGACATCCACCTGCCCTCGATCAACGACCTTTTAGACA
Organism: Elusimicrobiota bacterium; assembly: GCA_016218575.1. Lineage (NCBI taxonomy): Bacteria > Pseudomonadati > Elusimicrobiota > Elusimicrobiota bacterium. Next base: position 27,119 of record JACRDN010000023.1, on the reverse strand, counting down.
TGACGGAGTCCTCGCTTCCTGGCGCCCTGCCTTACGACGAGGTGGATCCGGTCTCCTACCAGCCCAGCGCCACCGTCACGCCGGCACTTCTGAAGCAATTACGCGAAAGCTCGGCCAAGCGCCTTGCCGCGTCGCCTGAGTTCACCTGGGTCAAGGAGGACATGCAGCGCTACGAACGGCAGAAGAAGGAGAAATTTATTTCCCTCAATGAGCGTAAGCGTCTGGAAGAGAAGAAGCGCGATGAGGAGCGCCTCGAGGCGCGGAAGATTGAGCGCCTAAAGCGCCGCTCCGCGGGATTGACCACGGCCGCAATCAGCCTCGATGACGCCCTGGCCCAAAAGCCGATTGTCCTGTCCACAGGCCCGGTCACCGTGACGGCAGAGCCCGGGGAAACCGAGAAGCCCTCCTCCCCCCTTCCCGACGTCGAACTTGAGGAGTCCGCGCGGATTCTTTCGGACATGATATCGTACTCAAGCCAGGCTACGGCCGCGGCAATCCGGCGCTATTGAGGACAGTGTAGGAAGGCCCTTTCGGACCGAGCTCGCTCTTGAAGAGGACCAAGCTTTCGACCTTGGTCCTGAGCCCCTCCAGGGACGGCGGATTTTTCATGAGCGCCTTCAGGGGATCGAGGCGCGAAGGGCTGCGCATGCGGCCCAAGGTCAGGTGGGTCTTGAACTCCCGGCCGGAGGGGCCGATGGGCAGGAGATGGGCGCGGGCCAAGGCCTTGCTGAGGTCTTCCGCCAAGGCCTTGAGCTCCTCCTCGCCTTGAGAGGCCCCGAGCCAAATCACCCGGGGATAATCCCAGGATTCGAAAGCCCCCCATCGGTCGAAGACCAAGTCGAAGGCCGGGCGCGACCCCACGGCCTCCTCAAGGGCCCCGGCCAGGGTCGGAACCTTGGACTCCGCAACCTCCCCCAAAAAGCTCAAGGTCAAGTGCAGCTGGCCAGGGTCCACCCATTTGAAATCCGCTCCGGTCCGTCCCAACTCCTCGATGAGCCGCCCCGCGCCCTCCTTCAGCGCCGCCTCGACCGCAACCGCGAAAAATGCCCTCATAATTCGGTAACAGTTACCGATTTCCCGACAGTATACTTAATTGGCTTTTTTGGAATTCGGCAACTGTCACCGAATTCGACTTAGTCCGAGACCGGGGAGGTCGTGGTGGCGCAGGGGACCTTGCGCAGCAGGCGGAAGGCCTTGACCAAAGAAGCGCTGCCGGCCAGGAGAAGGATCCAGGCGCATAATCCGCCGAATTGCCCGGTTCCGTTCAGAAGCCCGCTTTGTGCCTTGGCCCCCACTATCATGATGATGTTCATATGAGGGAGCATACCAGGCTGCTGTTGCAAATTTATTTCGCTAATTGCGGCGGACCTCCAGATTGAGCTCGGCGGCAAGCCGCCCCCGACAGTCGCCCTGGTTGGCGGCACTGATCTGGAGCTCCAAGCTCTTCACCCGGGCTTCCAGTTGGCTGATGCGGGTCCTCAGCCGTTCGGCTTGCGAGAATTCGTTCTGACTCATGCCATTCTCCTCCATCTCCCCAGTGTAGGGACCTTGACGCCCCCCTGACAGGGCCTTATGGCCCAGGCCCTCCGTAGGCCAAAAGGCCCACGGCGATTTCGTGCCCGCGTCCTCGAATTTTCATAGTATCTAGGCGGTGCGAAAATTGCATTTCGTGGGCGCGGCCGGCTCCGGGGTGAGCGCCTTGGCCCAGTTCCACACCATGGGGGGCGGGGCCGCGACCGGCTCCGACCGCGCCTTCGACCGGGGAGAGGCCGCGGAGCTGCGCTCCAAGCTCGAGGCGCTGGGGATCGAAATCCTGCCCCAAGACGGGCAAGGCCCGGAGCTCGGGCCCGACGCGGTGGTGGCCTCGAGCGCCGTGGAGGCGGGCAACCCGGACCTTGAGCGCGCCAAGGCCCTGGGCCTGGGAATCCTCCACCGGGCCGACCTCCTGGCCTCCTACGTGTCTCAGTTCAAGACCGTGGCCGTGGCCGGCACCAGCGGAAAATCCACGGTGGTCGCCATGATTTACGAGATCCTGGAGGCCGCAGGGAAGTCTCCTTCCGTCATCACCGGGGGGGCGCTCCTTGCGCTCAAGAACAAGGGTTTTTTCGGAAACGCCCACCGTGGCGCCTCCGACCTCCTGGTGATCGAAGCCGATGAGTCAGACGCAAGCCTCACCCGCTACAAGCCCTGGCTCGGAGTTCTCCTCAACCTCAGCAAAGACCACAAGGACGAAGCCGAGCTCCTCGAGATTTTCTCGGCCTTCCGCCGCAACTGCGCCATTTTCGCCGTGGAGCGATCCTTGTCCCGGCTTGCGGCCTTCGAGCACCCGGAGCTTTCCTTCGGCCTCGAGGACGGAGAGATCAAGCCCGAGAGCGTTTTCCTGGAGCCGGACAAAGTCCGCTTCAGGCTCTCGGGAATCGACTTCACTCTACCGGTCCCCGGCCGGCACAACCTGGAAAACGCCGTGGCCGCGATCGCTGCCTGCAAAATGGCCGGAGTCGAGCCCGGTCAGGCGGCCTTGGGCCTCTCCCGCTTCCAAGGCGTGGCCCGGCGCTTCCAATCCCTGGGAACGGCCAAGGGGGTCGAAGTGGTGGACGATTTCGCGCACAACCCGGCCAAGCTCTCCGCCGCGCTTTCCGCCGCGCACCTGAGGGCGCGCAGAGTCCACGCGATATTCCAGCTGCATGGCTTTACTCCGGCGCGGTTCATGAAGAGCGAGCTCATCGAGGCCCTTTCCGCGGGCCTCGGGGCCAGGGATGTCCTGTGGCTGCCCGAGATATATTACGCCGGGGGCACGGCCCAGAAAACGATATCGGCCAAGGATTTCGCTTTGGCCCTGTCGGAGCGGGGCAAGGACGCGCGCTTTCTCGAGTCGCGCGAGGCGATAATCCCCGAGCTCATCAAGTCCTTGAAGACCGGGGACCTAGTCCTAGTGATGGGCGCCCGCGATCCCTCGCTCTCCGCCTTCGCCAAAAATATATTGGACTCGCTCCGGAAGGCGGACGTCTAGCTTGGACTTGAGGTACGGGTCGAGGAAAGCCTTGAAGCGCTGGATCTGCTCCTTGGCCTTCTTCAAGGCGCGCTCCATGCCGGCGGGGCCCGAGAATTTCACCTCGCCCACGGCCGCGACCGCGCAGTCCTTCCTGCGGTAGACCAAAATGTCGAGCTCTCCCAAGGTGCGGCCCTGGGCGCTCTCGCGGTACTCGACGCCTCCCTCGACCGCGTACTCGGCGTCGGGATAAAGCCCTCGCTCGATTTGCAAGTAATGCGGGACCAGGAATTCGAGACTAGTCCCCATCCTGCCGAAGTCGTCTCCCCCTCGCAGCTCGGCCTCCTCTTTGATCCAGGCCAGGTGGGTTTCAAGCTCCTTCTCCATATTAGGGAAGCGGTCCGGCGAGACCGCGGGCTTGCCTTCGAAAGCCGCGAAAGGCCGGCCAGCGGGAGCCCCGGCCACGTCCTTGCAGTCCACATGATTGTGGCCCGCGACCTCGGGGTTCAAGGCGCACCATAGGACGTCCCCCTCGGCGCGCGACAATGGGATCTCGTATGTGAAGCCATGACCCACCGCGCCTTGGGCTCCAACGAAAAGACCGTAGTCTATGCCGCGGCTGAAGCGCTCCACGCCCCAGGACGCGCAATGCGCCTCCTTGGAACGGTAGGCCGACCGGAAGTATGGCTTGCTTTCCTCGGCTAGGGCTACGGAGGCCGACAAGGCGAGCGCGGACAAGACGAGCTGGGCGATTTTCATTCCTGTATTCTAGTAGAATTAGCCGTGCATAAAAAGTACAAGCGCATGCTTATGGCCGAGCGCGATGGCGCGCGCCAAAAGCGCGAGCCCGCCGATTGGTCGGTGTACATGCTGCGCTGCGGCGACGGCAGCCTCTACACGGGCATCGCCAAGAACGTCGAGGCGCGCCTGGGCCAGCACTCCAAGGGGCGGGGTGCGGCCTACACCCGCTCGCGCGGGCCCCTGGCCTTGGTGCGCTGCGAGCCGGGACTGACGCGCTCCCAGGCCCTGGTGCGGGAAGCCAAGATCAAGGCCCTTTCCAAGAGCGCCAAAGAGACACTGTTGGGCTCCTAATCCGTGCCCTTCTGCGCGAGGTGGACGACTCGCGCAAGGCCTTTGCCCAAGAGCTCCAATATGGGCCTTTAGACCTATCTGCCGCGGGCCCTACAGGCCCTCGCGCGGGCTGGGCGGGAGCCCTACACTTGAACCATGCCCCATATCGAGGTGACCATGAAAAAGATCATGCTGGCCTTCACTTTGCTCGCCGGAACATTCTCCCCCGCCACGGCCCAGGAAGACCTCTCGGCCAAGTTCGCGCAAAAGCGCAAGGAAATCATGCTGGAGAGAATCGAGTGGTTCAAGCAAAGCAAGCTCAGGAACACCCAGGATCGACATTTAGAACTAAAGCAAAAATATGGAGAGGAATTTACCTCTAGCGCTGACTGGCGTACTCTCTTAAACACTGCATATAATCGGTTGAAATGGGCTCGATTTGGAGCTGAATCCGGCGACGTTACGTCTTACAAAAAAGAAATGGATAAAGCACTAGATATTATTAACACGCTCAACGAAGACATGGATAGATTCCAGATACGGCTGGTTCCCAAACGCCAAGACCAAGGCGGTCGCGGGAAAGTGTACGGCTCGCCCGGACCCAAGGTGTACTGATGCGGAAAACAAGGATATTTATTCTGATCTCGCTAGCCTTCGCCGCGGCCCGGTCAGGGGCCCAAGAGTCGCCCTTGGCCGGCGCCGCGCAAGAAGGCCTCAAACAGGCGGTTCTGCACAGGACGTCGACGCTGAAGGCGCGCCTGGCCCAAGCCCAAGGCCGCTACCGGGCTCTCAGCGGGGATTTCGGCGAGGATTTCACGGAATCCATCTTGAGCGTATTGGAGACCACGGAGTACGTCCCCGGCTTCGTCAAACCCGCCGCGGTCCTGGAAGGCGTCAAAAAGCATCTTTCCCGGGCCGAAGCCCGAGCGCTGGACCTCGACATCAGCGCGGCCAAGGACGACCTGGCCTCGGCCAGGAAACTGCTCGATTACGTTTCAATTTACATGGGGAAGTATAAGAAGGGAGGATCCAGGAAGGGTGTCCTCGCGCAAATCGCTCAGTTCGCTCGAACCAAGGTCCTGCCCGCGCAAGCGCGCTACCTGCGCCTGGCGGACTACTACGCAGAACCCTTCAAGACCATCGAGGTGACGGTCCACCTGAAGACAGGCGGGACCTCTTTCTTCATGGAAGACCTGCCGTCGGAGATCGGCAGGGACGTCCGAATAGCTCTCCAGTACGCTCGCCAAGGAGCGATTGACCAGGCTCGACTGCGCCTGGAATCGGCCAAGGCGGAGCTAAAAGCCCTGAACCAGGCGATGGATTCGTACGAAGATTTCCGCCGGCCGCACCCCTAGCCTGAAATAGATGCGGAGGGAGAGGGATTCGAACCCCCGAGAGGCTTTTGACCTCTAAGCGTTTTCAAGACGCTCGGTTTCAACCGCTCACCCATCCCTCCTCGTAATCAGCCTCCCCGCGGGGGAGGCTATGTCTTATGGGCTTGCTTTGTTTCCGTTATTGTATCATATGGTTGTAAAATGGCCTCCTCCCAAGCCGAGACTTTGGAGCTGCTCATCGAGATCGGCCGGCTTTTGTCCTCCAAGCTGGACGTGGGCGAGCTCCTGGAGACCGTCCTGGTGCTCGCCGCCCGAGTGGTCGGGGCCGAGAGCGCCTCCGTCCTGCTTCTAGACGAGCAAACCCAAGAGCTTTATTTCCACGTGGCCCTGGGGCTGGGGGAGCGCACCTCGGGCCTGCGCCTCAAACTCGGGCAGGGCGTGGCCGGGCACGTGGCTAAAATGCGCGAACCCTCCATCATCAACGACGTCCACGCCGATCCGCGCTGGTCCTCCGCGGTGGACAGCAGCACGGGATTTCACACCCGCTCGATCCTGGCCGCGCCCATGATACTCAAGGGCAAGATCATCGGCGTCGTGGAGGCCATCAACAAGCGCGAAGGAACCTTCACGGCCGAGGACCTCAAGACCTTCGAGGCCTTCGCCTCGCAGGCCAGCATCGCCATCGAGAACGCCCGGCTCTTTTCCTCCTTGAAGGAGGAGAAATTCAGGCTGGACACTATTTTCGCCCAAATGCAGGACGGGGCGGTCCTCACCGACCAAGCCGGCGCGATCCTCATGGCCAACCCCGCGGCCAAGAAATACATGGGCGTTGGCACGGAGCCCAAGACCCTCGACGAGGCCACCTCGGGCATGACCGTCGCTCCCTCCTGGAGCGAGATCATGACGAGCCAGGCGGACGCCTTCGACTTCACTGCCTCCCGCGAGCAGCCAAAAAAGCTCTTCCTCGCGGGAAAGGCCACCCGCATACATCTCAACCTCGAGCGCAAGGCCGGGGAAGAGCCCCTGGCGGGCTGGCTCTGCGTGTTCCGGGACCAGACAGAGGAATGGCGCAAGGAGCGGCTCAAGCGCACCTTCCTCTCCCTTATCTCGCACAAGCTCAAGACCCCCCTCTCCTCGGTCATGGGCTACGCCGAGATATTGAAGGAGGAGTTCAAGGCGGGCCAGCGCTCGGACATCGAGAGGAAGGCCCTTCAGGCCATCACGACCCAAGGCCATAAATTGGCCGATCTCGTGGACAAGCTCCTGCGCTACACGATCTTGGCCAACCCCGAGGACTCCATGGAGGCCGGCCCCTGTCGCCTGGACGCGGTGGTGGACGAGGCCCTAAAAAGCATGAAGGCCTGGCTCGCCTCACGCAAGGCCACGGTGCTCTGGGAACCCGGCGGCTCTCACGAGGTCACCGGAGACGCGGTCCAACTCAAGGAAGTGGTCAAGAGCCTGGTCGAGAACGCCGTCAAGTTCGATCCCAAAATAGAGAAGAAGGTGGCCCTTTGGCTCGAGGGCGGCGCCAACGAGGTTTATCTCCGCGTCAAGGACCTGGGCCCCGGCATCCCGCCGGAGGAACAGGACAAGATTTTCAGCCGCTTCCACCAGATTGAGGACTCCTTCACCGGACAAGTGGAGGGCTGGGGCCTAGGGCTTCCCTACGTGAAGAAAATCGTGGAGGGGCATGGGGGCCGGGTCGAGCTCAAGTCCAAGCTCCAAGAAGGCACGACCGTGACCGTGATCCTGCCGCGCCGCCGGGACGGCGGGACGCCGTGAGAAGGCTCCCGGACCTGCGCCCCGAGGACTACGCCGCGATCCTGGGCGGAACCGACTACGGCGAGGCCTTTGTGGAGATCTCCCAGGGCCTTTCCGTGCGCCTTGAGGACCGCCGAATCGAGGATATGAGCTCGAGCTCCGAGTTCGGCATGGGTCTGCGCTTTTTGAAGCGGGCGGGCCAGTCGGTCGAAACCTGGCAGGGCAGCGTTCAAAGCTTCGACCCCCAAGCCGCGGCCAGGCTCAAGCGCGGGCTGTTGGGCCCGCGGGCCCCCGAGGGCCGCGCCCCGACCGGGGTCTTGTCGGCCTACGAGCACCCCATCCGGGTCGATCCCGGGGGAATTCCCCTCGAGAGCAAGATTTCTCTGCTCAAATCCATGGACCAGGCCCTGCGCTCTGAGTTTCAAAATCTGAGGCAGGTAAGCCTCTCCTACGGGGAGCGCCAAAGGGAAACCGCGATCCTCAGCTCCGAGGGCTTTTTTCGCAAGGAAAAGCGAACTGCGGTGATACTGGCAGTGAACGTGGTGGCCGAGAAAAACGGCGTGCTCCAGACCGGGACCGAGATCCTGGGCGCCCTCAAGGGCTACGAGCTCATCCTCGACTCCAACCCCCTGCGCTTGGCGCGCCAGGCCGCCCGCCGGGCCCTGGCCAAGCTCGACGCGCCCAAGGCCGAGGCCGGGGAAATGCCCATCGTGATCGCGAGCTCCGCCGGAGGCACCTTCATCCACGAGGCCATCGGGCATTCCCTGGAGGTGGACCACGTCCAGGAAGGCTCCTCCCCAGCGTACCGCGGAAAGGTCGGACAAGCCATAGCGCCCGAAAACATCTCGGTCGTGGACGACCCCACCTTGCCCTTCCAACGCGGCAGCTTCAGGTTCGACGACGAGGGCTTGGAGGCCAAGTCCACCTACCTGGTCAAAAACGGCGTTTTGACGGATTACCTTTACGACCGCGTGACCGCCATGAAGGAAGGCAAGCCCTCCAACGGCCACGGCCGGCGCGAGTCCTTCCACTGCCGGCCCATCCCGCGCATGTCCAACCTCTACATAGCGCCCGGCAAGGATGATCCGCGAGAGATCGTGAAAAGCCTCAAGGCCGGGATACTTGTGACCCGCATGGGCGGGGGACAGGTCAACACCGCCACCGGGGAGTTCGTGTTCGAGGTGGACGAGGGCTTCTGGGTCGAGGACGGGATCGTCAAGCACATGGTGAGGGACGCCAACCTCCTGGGCATAGGCCCCGAGATCTTAAAGTCCATAGACCGCGTGGGCTGGGATATCGGCTGGGGCATCGGCACCTGCGGAAAGGACGGCCAGGGGGTTCCGGTCTCGGACGCCCAGCCCACGCTGCGCATTCCCAGGATTTTGATCGGCGGACAGCATGGATAAGAGCCCGGCCAAGGCGGCCTCGCGGCTCTGGGGCATCCTGCTGGCGCTCTTGACCCTATCGCCTCTTTTGGCCCTCTCGCGCAAGCCTCAGGGGAAGAAAAACATGGAATGGCACGGCGGCTATTGCGAGGTGTCCAAACCCGGCGAGCGAATCGTTAAAACTCAAGAAGAATGGGAGCGCCTCTGGAAGGAGCTTGGCCGCCCGGCCCCTCCGGCCGACTTCAGCCGCCAATTCGCGGTGGCCGTGTTCCTCGGGCTCAAGAACACGGGCGGCTATGGGATCAGGTTCCTGGAGCCCGTCTCACGCCCCGGAGAAACCGCGATCCGCTACAAGGTCGAAAGCCCGCAGGGCTTGGCCACACAATCCCTGACCCAGCCCTATGCCGTCAAGCTCTTGCCCAAGAGCTCCAAACCGGTCAAGGTGGAGGCCGAGTGAGCCTCCTTCTGGCACTTTTTCTTTCCGGAACCCCGGCGGCCCATGCCCAGGTGGACGGCTCGACCGCGACCCATGCCGCGGTCTGGCTAAAGCAAGGAGCCTCGCTCCTCTATTACGACGATGCGGGAACCCTCTCCCAGGAGATCGGCCTCGGGGTCCTGGAGGACTCGAGCGGCTCCCGGATCAACGCGCGCGAGACCCGCGGCGGCGCCTCTTCCCTGGGGCATTTCGCCTGGACCGTGGAGCGCACCGCGACCTGGAATCCCCAGCGCACCAAGAAACTCGAGTCCCGCGCGGTCCTGCGCTTCTACGGCGGCAAGGGCCTGGAGCTCTGGTCCGAAGCGGAGGCCGACATTCCGGACGGCGGGGAGCCCCTCCTATTCTCCCAGGACGAGGAGACTTTGCTCCTGAGCCGCCGGGTCCAGGACAAGTGGTTCGCGTCGGTCAAGAATTACCTCGGCAACGAGCTCATGCAGGCCGGCCCCTTTCCGAGCCTCGAGATGCTGGCCCTCACTCCCAACGGCCGCTACGCCCTGGCCCGCTGGAGCGTGCTGGACAAGAGCTCGACCCATACCTTTCTCGACGTCGCCCGCAAGGCGCGAAAGGACATCCCCTCGGGCGAACTCAGCCTGGGCCTGGCCCGGATAACGAACGACGGACAGGTCTTCTCTGGAAAGAAAATGATCTTCGATTTCAACGCGGAACCTAAGCCATGAGGGCCCTCCTGTTGGGCTTGGCCCTCCTGGCGGCGTGGGCCCAAGACGGCGCGGATTCCCCTCAAGACCAGCCTAAGGTCAAGCCTCCCGACACGTATCTAGCACCCAACCCGGCAGCGGACAAGAACCTCTTCGGGCGGCTCAAGAAGGCCAGCAAGGACTCGCGCCTGACGAACATGGACGAACAGATGGCCGACGAGGAGAAGCGAGAGATCATTAAGACCCTTTTCGAGGGCCAGGGCAGCCAAAACAACCGCATCATCACCCAGCAGAAACCGAGCCAAGCCTCCGGTTCGGCCCAAGGGGCCTCGGGCGCGCCCTCGACCTTGAGCTCTGGCTATTACGACCGGCTCAGCCGAAGCAACTTGCGGGGCTATTCCCCCCAGCTCCAGACCCTGCAAAGCGCCTTGAATCAGCGCCGGGCGCCCGGCGCTCCCAAGCTCATCGAGACCGGAAAACTCGACTACGAGACTTTGAGCTATCCCGCCTACTCCATCCGCCACGACATCCGGATTCTCGAGATGAAGATGCGCCTTTCCAAGAACTACGCCTGGGCCAAGGCCCTGGGCCTGGAACGCCGCTATCTCCCCGAGCAGCTCCTCGACTCCGTCATAGAAGCCCAGCTCCAGGCTCAAGCCGCCGCCAAGGGGATCAAGGAGAGCCCGCGTCAAGCCAAGCGGCAATCGGCCCTGGAAAATGCCGCGTCGGCCCTGCGGGAATTCGAGGCCGCGGCGCAGCCGGCCCAGGACCCTGAGAAAATCACCCGCTCGCTCGTGATCGCCCTGGGGGCCAAGCAAAAGGAGGCGGCGCGCTGGATCGCCTTGGCCAGCCTCCAGGAGGAGCTCGAGCGTCTGGACCAGGAGCGGGATTTCTTGACCCCGGAGCTCCTGGACTTGATCGGCCGGCTCCCTCTCGGCGCGGCCGACCTCTCGGCCTATAAAAGACGTGGGGCGGACCTCAAGGAAAAGCTTTCCGCTCTCAAGGCCCGCGACGAGCTGGCGATCCGGCTCCTGGAGTCCGAGAGTTGGCTCTCGGACCTCTCTCGGGCAGACGCCCTCATCGCCCGCAATAGCGGCCTGGGCCAGGCCCTCGGCCGCGCCGCCTCCGATTACGCCGCGGTCCCTTATCGCCTGGCCGGCGCCATCAAGCCGAAGCTCCGGTGGCGGGAGCTGGCCGACAACTTCATCATGCGCTTTTTGCCCGGCAGCGCCCGGGCTCGGGCCCTCAAGCGGGAAGAAGCCCTCAAGGAAAAACTCAAGGACGTCTTCCTTAAAATAGCCTCGGGAGACTTGAACGCGGCCCACGCGATCCTGGCCAGCCTTTAGATTCGACTAAGGCTACTTGCGAGAGGGCACCCGGCAATAGTCCGAGAAGTAGGGAATGAGGGCCTTGATCTGGGGCAGGTACTGTTCGGCCACGCGCTCGCCGGCCTTGATGATCTCCTTGGCGCGGTGCATCTCGGTCCAAGAGAAGCCGGGAAGATCGGGGTGGATCACCACGTCGGCCAGGTCCAAGCGGGTCTGCGCGATCTCGTACTCCATGGTGTATATCATCTGGAAGAAGATCTCGGGCATGCTGGGCGCCTTGAGCAGCTCCGGAAGGGCCAGTTCCTTCAAGCTCGCCAAATCCACGGGCGCGTTCAAGAGCGTGGTCTTCTGGGCCATGCGCCTGGCCTTGATGCGAGTGGGGCGTTCGCTGGCGGGAGAAGTGAGGTTGACCGCGATCAGGGCGTTGGCGCCCATGTCGGCCACCACGTTGGCGGGAACGGGGTTGACCAGGCCCCCGTCCACCAGGTAGCGGCCGTTCAAGCGTATCGGCGCGTAAATCAACGGCAGGCCGCAGCTCGCGCGAATGGCCTCGGCCGCGCGGCCTTCCTTCAACACGACCTCCTCGCCGGTCTCTATGTCGGTGGCGACACAGGCGAAGGGCATCTCCAGCTCCGGGAATTCCTTGTTCCCGAAATACGACCGGACAAACCTCAGCAAGGTCTCCCCCGCGAAAATCCCGGAGCGCGGCAAGGTGAGGTCCCAGAACAAGTTCTCGTAGACCCAGGCCTTGTCGATGCGCGCGGCCAGGTCCTCGATCTCCTCCGGTTCCATGCCGAGAGCCGCGAAGCCTCCGATGAGCGAGCCGATGGAGGTGCCGGCCAGCATGTCTATGGGGATTGCCTCCTTCTTGAAGACCTTGAGGACACCGATCAGGGAATGCCCCAGGGCCGCGCCGGCGCCCAGGGCAAGCCCCACCTGGACCCCGCCCAGGCGCCGGGCCAGACGCTCGATGCCCCTCAGGGACTTGGGATGGCCTTCCATGGCCTTGTAGGGAGAGGCGGACCTTTCGAAAACCTCGGCCAGATCCTCGGACCAGGGGATGGTCTGCCGCTGGGACGGCAAAGCCAAAGTGGACTCCTCGAAGTCGGCCTCGCCCAGCCAAACCTCGAGCATTTTCTTGCGATCCATGGCCGAGAGAAGCTCTCCCTCGAGCTGGCGAAACTGCGGCTTGTGCCCGGCGTTCCCCACCAGGAGGGCCTGGTCGGCCTCGGCGAGCACGGACTTCTCGATGTCGCCCAACTCCGAGCTCAAATGCACGAGGACCAGGTCGTGGGCCTCGCGCAGGAAGTTCAAGAAGAGATAAATGCCGCTATAGAGCCGCCCCCCCAAGGTCGCGGCCGGGAGGCTTAGGATCTCCAAGCCAGAGGGGTGGGCCTGGGCCAAGGTCCGCAGCATCCCCGGGTCCCTCAAGTCCACCTCGCGCAGGGCCGCCTCGGCGATGACCTGGGGCTTGAGTCCCAAGGCCCGGGCGATAGCCCCCGAGTCCGTCCCCATGTCCACAAGAAGCGTCCGCTTGCGGGTCTGCTCGGTGAGAGCCAGCCCCAGCTGGCAGGAAAACAGAGCCGCGTCGGCCCTGCCCAGGGCCGCGTTGAAGGCCATGAGCTGGGCGCTCGAGACCTTTTTGCTGGGCTTGGGTGCCACCTGCGGGACCAGCCTGCGGGCGAGTATCCGGGAGAGATGAAGGAGAAGGGAGGGAGTCTCCCTTAAAATTGCCTCGAAGTCCTTGCGCGAGAGCTTTAAGAACTCGCAGGTGGTGTTGAGCCTGGCGGTGGCACTGCGCGGCTCCCCGGTCAAAAGCCCCCCCTCCCCCAAGGTCTCGCCCCGGCCCAGGAAAGCCACCAAGGTCTCACCAACATTCAAGGAATGGAAGAGCCGCACCTGACCCGAAGTGATGATGTAGAGGGAGTCCGGCTCGTCGCCCTGGGAAAAGAGCACCGAACCCTTGGGCAAGGAGAGCGCCTGCATCCGCGCCGCGATGCGGGAGATGTCCTCGAAGGATAGCCCGGAGAAAAGAGGAACCCTCTTGAGAAAAGGCTCCCAGACCGGGATTTCTTCAGGGGTCATTTTAGAGGGTCAGGGCATTTAGTATAATTCGGACGGCCTAGCCCCAAAAGGCGCAGGCCAAAAGCCCGATCACGGTCTTGGAATCGAGTATCTTCCCGGAGCGGACCAGGCCCAAGGCTCTTTTAAAAGGCAGGACCTCCGTTTCGATGAATTCATCGCAATCCGGCTCGTGGACACCCGGGACCAGGCCCTCGGCGACAAAAAGGTGGAGCCTCTCGCTGGCGAAGGCGGGGGTCGGCCAATAATCGAGGAGGAATCGAATCTTCCCGGCGGAGTAGCCCGTCTCCTCGCGCAGTTCGCGCCTGACGCAGGCCAGGGCCTTCTCGCCGCGATCCAGCTTTCCGGCGGGCAGCTCCAAGGTGATCTCGCCCACGGGATGGCGGTACTGGCGAACGAGCACCACGGTCTTGGCGTCTAGGAAGGGGACGACTCCCACAGCACCCGGGTGGTCCAAGTACTCTCGCGTGGCCGAGCGGCCGTCCGGAAGACGCACACGGTCCACGCAGAAATCGACCGCGTTGCCGCGGTAAACGGGGTTTTTCTTGATCAGAGTCTCGACGAGGCAAGCCTTGCCCGCGGAAGTCTTAGTCATGGCCGTGAGTTGAGTATAACAAAAAATGCCCAAAACCGAGTTCGTCCATCTCCACAACCACTCGGAGTACTCCCTCCTCGATGGGGTGATCCGCCTTTCCGACCGCGACGGCAAGCCCTCTGAAGCCTTGAAGGACTTGGCCCAGGAGGGAGCCAAGGGCCTGGCCATCACCGACCACGGCAACATGTACGGGGCCGTCGAGTTCTACCAGCAGTGCTCCTCCCTCGGACTCAACCCCATCGTGGGCTGCGAGATGTACTTCTCCAAGGGAAAGCTCACCGACCGCGGCCACTCTCAGAAGGAGAATTGTCACCTGACGGTGCTGGCCAGGAACTTCGAGGGCTACCAGAACCTCATGCAGCTGGTGAGCAAGGGCTTCACCGAGGGCTATTACTACGACCCGCGGGTGGACAAGGAACTCCTGGCCAAGCACTCCAAGGGGCTCATCATCCTTTCGGGCTGCCTCAAATCCGAGATGAGCCAGGCCATCATGGACGGGAATCTGGCCCAGGCCGAGAAGCTGGCGGCGTGGTTCCGAGACAGCCTGGAGCCGGATTGCTTCTATCTCGAGATCATGGACCATGGCCTCGAGAAGCAGCGCCAGGTCCTCCAAGCCCTTTTGGAGCTCCACAAGCGCACCGGCATCCCCCTGGTCGCGACCAACGACTGCCACTACGCCCACAAGAACGATTTCGAGGCCCACGACGCGCGTGTCTGCATCTCCACCGGGAGGAAGCTCGAGGACACCAACCGCCTCAAATTCGAGACCCACGAGTTCTACCTCAAGAGCCCGGCCCAGATGCAGGCCCTCTTCTCTTTCGCCCCCGAGAGCCTCGCCAATACCCTCAAGATCGCGGAGATGTGCCATATCAAGATTCCCACGGACCAGCTCCTCCTTCCCGAATTCCAAGTGCCGGAGGGCTTCACCCAGGATTCTTACCTTGAGGACCTCTGCCTAAAAGGCCTGCAAATCCGCCTCGGAGGCGCCATGGCGCCAGCGTACGGAGAGCGGCTCAAGTTCGAGCTTTCCGTGATCCGGAGAATGGGGTTCTCCGGCTACTTCCTGGTGGTCTGGGACTTCATCGCCTACGCCCGGCGCGAGGGGATCCCCGTGGGGCCGGGCCGCGGCTCCGGCGCCGGGGCCTTAGTCGCCTATGCCCTGCGCATCACGGACGCCGATCCCTTGAAGCACAACCTCCTCTTCGAGCGTTTCCTAAACCCCGACCGCAAGTCCATGCCGGACTTGGACATCGATTTCGCCGACACCGGCCGCGACAAAGTCATAGACTACGTGCGCCAGAAGTACGGCGCCGCCAACGTGGCCCAGATCATCACCTTCGGTTCCATGGCGGCGCGCCTGGTGGTGCGCGACGTGGGCCGGGTGATGAACGTCCCCCTGGCCGAGGTGGACCGTATCGCCAAGATGATTCCGGGCGGGCCCGGCGTCACTTTGTACCAGACCCTGCAGAAGTCTCCAGAACTCCAGGAGGCGGCCAAGAACCCCCAGATCAAGAAGCTCCTCGACCTCTCCTTGAAGCTCGAGGGCTTGAAGCGCCACACCGGCGTGCACGCGGCCGGCACCGTTATCACCAAGGAGCCGGTGGTGAAATACACGCCGCTTTCCCGCGGCGGAAAGTCCGACGTGATCACGACCCAGTACGACGGCGACGTCCTGCCCAAGCTAGGCCTCCTGAAGGTCGACTTCCTGGGCCTGCGCACTTTGTCCATCATCGAGAACTGCGTCAAATCCATTCGGGCGCGGCACGACCCGGGATTCGCGATCGATAAGATACCCATGGACGACCCCAAGGCTTTCGAGCTTCTGCGCTCTGGCAAGGCCCTGGCCGTGTTCCAGCTCGACAGCCAGGGCATGCGCGACCTCCTGGTCCGCCTCAAACCCACGGACTTCAACGATATCGTCTCCCTGATCGCGCTCTTCCGCCCCGGCCCCATGCAGTCGGGCATGCTCGACATGTTCGTCGAACGAAAGCACGGCAAGCAGAAGATATCCTACGACCATTCTCTCCTGGAGCCGATACTCAAGGACACCTACGGCTGCATGGTTTTCCAGGAGCAGGTCATGGAGATATCGAAGAAGCTCGCCGATTTCACGCCGGGCCAAGCCGACGGCCTGCGCAAGGCCATGGGAAAGAAGATCCCGGAAGAGCTAGAGAAGATGCGCGACACCTTCGTCAAGGGCGCGGCCGGGCACAAAATCTCGCCTAAGCTCGCCAACAAGATCTACGACCATATGGTCCAGTTCGGCGGCTACGGCTTCAATCGCTCCCATTCCGTGGCCTACGGGATCGTCGCTTACCAGACGGCGCATCTCAAGGCCAACTACCCCCTGGAGTTCATGGCCGCGGTGGCGACCTCAGAGATCGGGCATTCCGCCATCGGAACCGACGAGAAGGAGAACAAGCTCGTCACCTACTTGGAAGAGGCGCGCGCCATGGGCATCGAAATCCGGCCCCCCGACATACAAAAGTCGCAAGCCCACTTCTCCATCGAGGACCCCAATGCCATCCGTTTCGGCCTGGTGGCGGTCAAGAACGTGGGCGAGGGCGCGGTGGATTCCATGCTCAAGGCCCGAAAAGAGGCCCCCTTCAAGGACCTGGATGACTTCTGCGCGCGCGTGGACCTGCACTCCTGCAACAAGAAGGTCCTAGAGTCCCTGATCAAGGCCGGGGCCCTGGACAACTTGGCCCCCGGCGCGCCCCCGGCTGCCGGAAGGGCCGACCTAGCGGCCCGGCTCGACGATTGCATGGGGCGACAGACCCGCCTGCGCGAGGATCTCCTGCGCGGCCAAGGGCTGCTCTTCGGGACGCAGGTCTCGCTGGCCCAGGATCCGTCCGAAGCCAAGATCCAGGTTCAGCCGATGAGCGAGCATGACCTTCTCAAATCCGAAAAAGAAGTGCTGGGCTTCTACTTCTCCGGCCATCCGCTTTTGGGGATACAGGAGAAGCTCAAGGCGGTGAGCAGCCACGCCATAGACAAGCTCGGCCAAGAAATCACCGGCCCGGTGCGGTTGGCGGGTCTTATCACCCAAATCAAGCGCATGGTCACCAAGAGCAAGGGCGAGCAATGGGCTCGGGGCGTGCTCGAGGATCTGACCGGGGAAATCAACCTCCTTGTGTTTCCCAAGTCCTATGCCGCGGGGCTCGGGGCCCAGCTCAAGGTGGGCTCCATCGTGGCGGTAACGGGACGCCTCAGCTTTCGGGGAGCGGGAGGGACCGAGGTCGAGGCGGGACCCGAGCTCATCGTCGAGCAGATCATGCCCCTGGACATGGCGCTTTTCCTCTGCGGGAAAAAACTGCGACTTCTAACGCCCCCTTCCGTCCTTGAGGGAAACCTGCTCGAGTCCCTCAAGGAAATCTTGGAAAGCCACCACGGTTCCTGCCGCGTGGCGCTGGAATACGAGACCCCGGAGGGAACCGCCGTGCTCGAGCTGGACTACGGCGTGCGCCTGTCGCAAAAACTGCTAGACTCTATCGAGAAAATTTTAGGGGAGAAAGCATGGCGGATCGAAAGCGCATCCTAGTTGCCGATGACGACCCGGACCTTCTTGAGCTTCTAAAGATGGACCTGGGCTACCAGGGCTACGACATCCTGACCGCGACCAACGGCAAGGAAGCCCTCCAGGCCGCGCTCTCGGGCCGGCTGGACCTCCTGATCCTCGATGTGATGATGCCCTACGTCGATGGTTATCACGTGGCATATGAGGTCACCAACAAGCTCGGCGCCAAAGCCCCCCCCATCCTCATCATCACCAGCCGCGACACGAACCGGGAAAAGGGCATCGCCCTCATGAGCGGCGCCAACGAAATCATCCAGAAGCCCTTCGAAATGGACGCCCTTCATGAAAAAATCTCTAAAATTCTTGCGAAAGCTTAGGCAAGAAAGATAAAATGCCTTCATGACGAAATCGCGGCCGCCGTCGGGCTCGGGCTGTCTTTGGCTGTTCTTGGCGGCTTTGAGCCTCGCCCAGCCGGCCCTGGCCGCCGATCCGCCGGTTCCGGCGGGAACCGAGGGCGGGACAGTCAAGATCAGGCCCAAGAGAGGAGAGCCCGGGGGGGCGGAACTAGGGGCGCTGCTCCAGCCCGACGTGGACACCATAGACACCCCGACCACGGCTGTCCTCGACTACGGGGGCTACGCGGCCCAGAGCCGATTCTTCGCCAACGGCGGAGTCTTGCAGCACATCTCTTTCGGGGTCTTCCAGAACTTAAACCTCGGCGCCTCCCTGAACATGGACGGCATCATCGGCAACAACTCCACCGTCCGCCTGCGCGCCCCGAACCTACAGATCAAGTACCGCTTTTTCGACGGAGACCGGCAAATCCCGTCTTTGGCCCTGGGCTACGACGGCCAGGGCCACCTGTACAACCAGGTGGACAAGCGCTACAACCACCGCCAGAGGGGGCTCTATTTCGTAGCCACCCAGGAACTGGGTCTTCCCGGCCTCCAGGCCCACCCCTCCTTCAACATCTCCGATTTCGACAGCAACTCCATTTTCGGCGCCCTGCCCTTGAGCTTCAACATACAGGACAGGGCCTCCATCCTCGTGGAGTGGGACAACATCAACAATTTCGCGGACAGCCGCTTCAACACCGGGCTGCGGGTGTACATGACCCCCCATTTCCACCTGGATTTCGCGTTTCGCGGCGTCGGGCAGGGAGGACGCTTCAACGGGGGAGACCCCCGCGGCCCCGAACGCGTCGTGCAGCTGCGCTACAGCGGCAATTTTTAACAGGAACAGCTAGTGTCAGAAGGTAGCGCAAGGAGAACATCATGGCTAACGCAACCGCAGTAAAGGCGGATTCGAATCTAAAGAAACATTTTTTGCAGTTGAGCGCCGGGAAGCTTTCGGGGCTGCGCCAGATCACGGACGAGAACAACCGTTTCAAGGTCTTGGCCCTGGACCAGTCCAATTCCTTCAAGAAGGCCTTGCGCGCCATGCACGAGAAGGCGGGCAAACCGGCCGAGCCCGGATACGAGGAAATTCGCGACACCAAGCTCGAGATGGTGGGGGTGCTGGGGGCTCACGCCAGCGCGGTGCTCCTGGACGTGAACTACGGCGCCCGCCAGGCCATCAATTCCTTCGCCCTGCCCAGAGGGGCGGGGCTCATAGTCCGCTCCGAGGCCTCCAAGGACGCCGGCCTCCCCTCGGAGTACGAGCCGGGCTGGTCTGTGGAGAAGATCAAGAGGATGGGCGCCTCCGCCGTGAAGCTCCTGGTCTACCTCGACGCCGAAGACAAGGAGAACGTGAAGGCCCAACTCATCTTCGTCGAGAAAGTCTCGCGCGAGTGCGCGCGCCACGACATCCTGCTCATGACCGAGGAGCTCTCCTTCCCGCGCAAGGGCGAGGATAAGTCCTCCCCCTCCTACAAGCAGCGCAAGGTCAAGAACATCCTCGAAGCCACCCGACTCATCGGTCCCCACACCGACATCCTGAAGCTCGAGTTCCCGGGGGACATCAAGGCCGAAAGCCCCGCCCAGCTCCAAGACAATCTGGGCAAGCTCAACGAGGCCGCGATCCGGCCCTGGGTCCTGCTCTCCGCGGGCGAGAAATTCGACCTCTTCGTCAAGCAGGTGGAGCTCGCCATGAAGGCGGGCTGTTCCGGCTACATGGCCGGGCGCGCCATCTTCAATGAATATTTCGACCACGGAACCCGCGAGGCCCGCGCGCAATTTCTGGCCGCGACCGGCATTGAGCGCATGAAGACCCTCAACAGGATCGTGGACGCCTCGGCCCAACCTTGGACCACGCGCTACGGGATATCTACCCAGGATTTGGCCTCTGCCGTGAGCCCGACCTGGTACCTAAGAGAGGGCGAGAAGGCCGGCAAGGCCGCCTCCACGCACGGGGATTATTGACATGGCCAAGCGCATCGCCATCCTGACCGGCGGCGGAGACTGCCCGGGGCTCAACCCCGCCATCCGCGGGGTCGTGATGAAGGCCTCGGCCCTGGGCTACGAGTGCCTGGGCATCCAGGAAGGCTGGAAGGGCATGATATCCGGAAACGCCAAGCCTCTCACCCGGCAATGCGTGGAGGGCATCGTCTCCCAAGGAGGGACCATTATCGGGACCTCGCGCACCAATCCCTACAAGAAGGAAGGCGGGCCCCAGGCCGTGCTAGAGACCTTCAAGAAACTTTCCCTGGACGCCCTCGTGGCCATGGGCGGGGAGGACACCTTGGGCGTGGCCGCCAAGCTTTTCCGCGAGCACAAGGCCAGGATCGTGGGCGTGCCCAAGACCATGGACAACGACCTTTCCGCCACCGACTACACCTTCGGCTTCGACACCTCGGTCACCATCGCGGTGGACGCGGCCCAGCGCCTGGTGGACACCGGACGCTCCCACCGGCGCATCATGATCCTGGAGGTCATGGGCCGGCACGCCGGCTGGGTCGCTCTTTTCACCGGCATCGCGGCCGGGGCCGACTGCATCTGCATCCCCGAGAGGCCCGTGGATCTAAACGACATGGCCAAGAAGCTCACGGCCGCGCACGCCCGAAAAAACGTGGCCCTGGTCGTGGCCTCCGAGGCGGTGGAGTTCACCGGTCAGGAAAAGGAGGAGAAGCTCGACGAGTTCGGGCACATGATCTTGAAGGAGCGCGGGGTGGGAGAACGGATCGCCGAGGCCGTCCAGAAGGCGACCGGCATCGAGACCCGCGCCGCGGTGATCGGCCATATTCAGCGAGGCGGAGCACCCACGCTTTTCGACCGCATTCTAGGCACCCGCGTCGGGGTCAAGGCCGCGGAACTCGTCCACGCTGGAAAATTCGGCCACATGGCGGCCTTAAAGGGCGACGCCGTGCTTCCCGTTCCTCTTGAGGAAGCCACGGCCAAGCTCAAGACCGTGACCCCGGATTGGTTCGAGCTCATGGACGTCATGACGGAGAGGACCGCGGCCCAAGGAGCGCCGGTCAATGCCTGAGCCCCCCAAGTTCCAGCGAAAGACGGTCCTTGTCAAGCGCTCCCTCCAGCTCAAGTACATCGGGCTGGTCTTTGTAAGCGTGCTCTTGGCATGCCTCATCATTGGGGCCGACGTCTACCACACCATGACCCGCATGGTACTGGAGGACAACCCCGCGCTGGCGCCGAGCCTGGCCCACTTCAACCTCATCATCATGGTCAAGCTCGGGCTGTACCTGGCATTGATCCTGCTCATCTCGCTCTACGTCTCGCACCGCTTCGCGGGGCCCATCTACCGCTTCGAGAAGTCGGCCCAGATCATATCCTCGGGAGATCTCACGCACAGAGTCTCCCTGCGCATGGGAGACGAGCTCCTTGAGCTCCAGGAGGAGTTCAACGGCATGGTGGCGAGCCTCCAGTCCCTAGTGCAGAAGGACCGCAATCTGGCCGGGCGCCTCTCGGAGCGCGTGAGTGCGGCCTTGAGGAGGTTGCCAGACAACGGGGCGGGCTCGACCGCGCGCGAGGACCTGGAGTCTCTCAAGGTGGAGCTCGATCATCTGACGAAATCGTTCAAGGTTTAAAATTAGCCGAATGCTCAAAACCTCCCGTCTTGCCCTAATCTTGGGGCTGTTCCCGGCTCTCCTGTCGGCCCAGTCCGTTTCACCTTCCTCGGCGCCAGAAAAGGTATTCACGTTGGATGACGCCCGGCACCTGGCCCTGCTCAACGACGCGAGACTGCTCACCTCCGAGCAGGACAAGATCATCGCCGAGCAAAGAGTCAAGGAGGCGCGCTTCCTTTTCCTCCCCGAGTTCGGCCTGCAGGCCAGCGCCACAAAATTCGAGGCTCGCTACCCCTTCAGCCTCTCCGGAGATTCCCGCAACATCCTGCTTTTCCCAGACGTCCCCCAGCTTTTCGCCCCCAATACGGGCAACATCTACTCCGGGCGCTCCTACATGCACATGCCCATCTACGAGGGCCGAAAGACCATCAACACCTTGCGGCTGGCCCAGGCCGCCCAGAAGCAGGCCTACAGCAACTACGACTCCGTGCGCATGGACGTGACTCTCGAGGTCAAGCAAGTCTTCTACCGCCTCATCCTGGCCCAGGAGAAGGTCTTGGCCGCGGAAACTTTTTTGGAGAACGCGCAGGAGTGGGCCGCGAGCTCCTCTTTGGACTCCTGGGAGAAAGTGGAGGCGGAGGCCCTATCGGCCCAAGCCCGAGCAGAGGTGTCCGAGGCCCGCCACCAGCTGGATTTGAGCCGACTGGCCTTTCTCAAGAGCCTCAACATCGAGCTCGACACCTCCTTCAAAGTGGCGGGCACCCTCGAGACCAAGCCCGCCCTCATCGACATAGACAAGGCCGTGCTTTGGGCCATGGAGCTCAGGCCCGAGCTCCAGTCGGAGACCTACCGGGCCCAGATGGACGCCATCTCCGTGAGCCTGGCCTCGGCCCGGCGAATCCCCACCGTTTTCCTCGCCGGAGACTACGAGCTCACCGGGACGCAGTTCCCCTTGAGGCGCAACAATTGGGACGCCACCCTCGGCATACGCATCCCCTTCGCCTACGACTATTGGAGCCAGTTGAAGCAAAAGAGAGCCGAGCAGCGCCAAGGGGAGCTTAAGCGCGCCGAACTCCAGGATCGGGTGCGCTTGGAAGTCCGCCAGGCCTACGAGACCTTGGAGTATTGGCAGAAGGAATGGCCCATGCGCGAGGCCCAATTCCGAAAAATCCAGGCCCTTTATGACTCGTCGGCGCGCCGCTCCGGCCCGACCCTCGGCCGGATCAGGGCCGGCAAGGCGCTCCTCGACCTGCGCCTGGCCTATCTTTCCTCCGTCATGGAGCATATCCTGGCCAAGGCGCGCCTCGCGCGCGCCGTGGGGCGGGAAATCTCCCAGTGAGGGCGCGGGACGCGGCTTTCGTCCTGGCGCTTATGGCCCTCCCGGCCCTCGGGCGGACCGCTCCCGACCTCTCCCAGGACTCGCTTTTGCGCGATCATCTCTGGAGAGAGATCACTGCCCTTCCCGCCGGGCGGCGGCCCAAGGTCGGGCTCGTCCTTTCCGCGGGTTCCCTGCGCGCCACGGCCCACGTTGGGGTTCTGGCCGTGCTCGACTCGGTGGATTTCCCGGTGGATGCCGTGGCCGGGACCTCGATGGGCGCGGTCCTAGGCGCCATGGTCGCCGCCGAGAAGCCCATGGCCACGATCTGGAAAGTGGCCAACTCCCTCAAAATCAACTCTGGGAACAACCTCAACACTTTCCGGCTCCTCTCCCTCATTCTAAGCGACAAACTGCTCTCCTCCAAGAAAACGGAGAAGCTGGTCCAGGAGGTGCTGGGCAAGACCCGCTTCCAGGATCTTCCCAAGCCCTTCGCCTGCGTGGCCATGGATCTTTACTCCGGAGAGGGGATCATCCTCCGGGAAGGGGATCTCGCCGCGGCCGTGCGGGCCAGCATGAACCTTCCCGGGATCTTCGCCCCGGTCGAGTACCGCCACCGCTACCTCGTGGACGGAGGCGTGGTGGACTATATACCCGTTGACGCCGCCAAGCTCCTGGGCGCGCAATGGGTGCTGGCCAGCGTCACCGAGCCCGACTACACCCACTCCAAGCCCGAAAACGTGCTCGAGAGTTTGGAGCAGGTAATAAACATCCGCGGCTCCCTTCTTTCCCGCGAGCAGCGCCGCCAGGCCAACTTCCTCATCGAGCCTCCGGTGGGCGACATCGGGATGTACGAAACCTCCCGGACCAAGGAGGCCATCGCCAAGGGCATCGTGGCGGCCAAGAAGCGGCTCAATCCCGCCATGGAGGAGTACATCCTGTTCTCGATGCCCTCTCTGCTTCCAGAGTATATCCCGCCCCGGCCGGCCAAGAATTTATGATGCGGGGTTGGCTCGCGCTCCTTTGGCTCGCCCCGGCTTGCCAAGCCGGATTCTGGGGCTCGATCATAGATCCCCTCGAAAAACCCAAAGCCCTCTACCAGCAGCGCCACTACGCCTCCGACATCGAGAGCCTGCCCCCGGACGCCATGCAGAAGCTGAAAGGGGAGCACTTGAGGCAGGCCTACTTTTTCCTGGGCTCGAGCTATGAGCAGTCCCAACAAATGGAAAAAGCCCTGGGAGTCTACCAGTTGGGGATCAAGCTTTTCCCCAAGGACATCAATCTCTTGAGCGAGCTGGCCAATCTCCTGCACCGCATGGGTTTGGAGGAGTCCGCCGAGCCCCTTTATCAGCGCGTGCTTAAAATCCATCCCAACAACAAGATTGCCCACCTGGGACTGGCCGAGATAGACCAGAACCTCGGGCTTTTGGAGGAGAGCGCCCAGCATTACGAGAAGGCCCTGGAAACCATGGGCGACAACGCCTCCGTTTGGCGCGAGTACGCCGAGCTCCTCCTGGAGCTCAAGGATTGGCGCACGGCAGAGCTCTCGATCCGCAAGGCCCTGGAGCTTTCCCCAGACTCCGACTCGGCCATGACCTTGGCCCTGATCCAGAGAAAAAGCGGGCGGCTGGCGGAAGCCATCGAGACCTTGGACAAGCTTTGGGCGCGCGAGCCGAGACGCCTGGAGATCGCTCTGGCTCGGGCCCTGTGGCTGCTCGAAGCCAAGAGATTCCCGGAAGCCGAGGCCGTGGTCGATCCTATCCTTAAAAAAGATCCGGAAAGCGCCCTCGCTCTCTGGATACGAGCGCGGGTTTACTTGAGAACCGACCGCACGAACCCGGCCCTTGCCGACCTCGAGGCCGCCTCCCGCGCCGGAGCCAAGACGCCCTTCGTGGCCCAGGCCGCGGCAAGCCTTCTCAAGCTTTTGAGAGCGGACAAACCGTGAAAATCCGCTTCTTCAAGCTCTCCGGAGCCGGGAACGACTTCGCGCTTCTGCCGAGCCGCCCGCGCGGCGCCGACCTTGGAAAGCTCTCCCGAGGGCTTTGCGACCGCCGCCTCGGCGTCGGGGCCGACGGGCTCCTGGTCCTGTCCGGCTCCCGGACAAGGCCCGCTCTCGACTATTTCAACGCGGACGGCTCCCAGGCCTTCTGCGGCAACGGCTCGCGCTGCGCGGCCTGGTGGCTGTACCGGAGCGGCCGGACCCGCGGAAAGAAGCAATTTAGCATCCTCACGAGCCAGGGCCGCTTGGAGGCCCGGATCGCCGGTCCTGGAAAAGTCTCCCTCTCCATGCCCGAGCCCCGGGATATCCGACTCGGCCTGAGCTTGAAAGCCGCGGGCCGGATCTTGCGCGTCCACTTCCTCGACACCGGAGCTCCCCACGCGGTACTCGAGGTCTCGGACCTGGAGAAGACCCAGGTCCTCGATCTCGGGCGGGTCTTAAGGCGCCATCCCGCCTTCAAGCCGATGGGAACCAACGTGGATTTCATCCGCATACGCGCGGGAACGGTCGCCGTGCGCACCTATGAGCGCGGGGTGGAGGCAGAGACCTTGGCCTGCGGCACCGGGGCCGTGGCCGCGGCCGCAGCGGGGTTCCTGCTCGGCAAGTGCCGTCCCCCCGTCCGCGTGCTCACGCGCGGCGGGGACACGCTCAAGGTCCATTTCCGGGCGCGGGGACAGCGCCTGTCCGAGGTCCGCCTCGAGGGGCCCGCGCGAATCGCCTTTCAAGGAGAGATCGAGCTATGAAATTCGAAGGCTCCTACGCCGCTTTGGCCACCCCCTTCAAGAAGGACCTGACTCTCGACGAGGCGGCCTTGCGCTCCCTGATCCGCCGGCAGATCGCGGGCAAAAGCGCGGGGCTGGTCGCCTGCGGCTCCACGGGGGAGGCCGCGACCCTCACCCACGAGGAGTTCCGGCGCTGCATCGAGATATCCCTGGAGGAATCCCGGGGCGAGGTGCCGGTCATCGCCGGGATCGGGACCAACGCCACTTGGAAAGCTCTGGAGATGGCCCGGGAGGCCGAGAGTCTGGGAGCCGACGCCCTCCTTGTGCTCGCACCCTACTACAACAAACCCACCCAGGAGGGACTCTACCGCCATTTCTGCGCGGTGGCGCTGGGAACGCGCCTGCCCGTGGTGGTCTACAATATTCCCGGCCGCACCGCGGTGAATATTCTCCCCAAGACCTTGGCCCGCATGGCCAAGGCCTGCCCCAACATCGCGGCGGTGAAAGAAGCCTCCGGAAGCCTCGACCAGGTCTCGGAAATCCTCGGCCTTATGCCCCCGCCCTTCTCCGTCCTTTCCGGCGACGACAGCCTGACCTGGCCCATGATGGCGGCCGGGGCCAAGGGCGTGATCTCGGTCGTCGCCAACGTCGCCCCCAAGGAAACCGCTTTGCTTTGCCGCTCGGCCCTATCGGGGGACATGGCAAAAGCAAAGAAACTTCATTTTAAAATATTTCCTCTAGTAAAGACGCTATTCCTAGAAACCAACCCCATCCCCCTCAAGGCCGCCCTGGAAATCCTGGGGCTCTGCTCCGGGACCTTGCGCCTGCCCCTGACCGAAGCGGCTCCCGAGACCAAGGCCGCGCTCAAGGCCGCGCTCAAGAAATTCAGGGCCTAGATTTTCTAGGCCCTTTGGCCTTGTCAAAACGGTCCACAAGGCTCAGACCCCGGGGCGCGCTTTGTAATAAAATAACTCCAATGAAGGCGGTTATCCTGGCCGTGCTATTCGCGGGACCGATCCAGGCATCGGTTTTCGACCCCCGTCCCTTTGCCGACAGCGGCTGGGTTCCCGCATTCGCCTCGTTCATCTCCTTCGCCCACTCCCCGCAGGGGGCCGCTATCTTAGACCCGAACTCGCCATGGAGCTCCGTCCCCGGAGATCTAATGAAAGATCTCGACGGCTTATCCTCCGTTAGCCCCATTATTTATGCCATGTTCGGCTCCGAAAGGAATGGCTCGAATATCGGGCAAGCCATGCTCGATGTCGAAAGCCTGTCGTACGCTGAAAGGGAGAATCTCGTGAAACGGTTGGAGAAATTCAGAGAAAAGGCCGAGCTTTCTGTTCTCGCGGAAACAGATGAGTTCGAGGCTCGACTGGCTCAATACGAGGAAGCCGCGACGAGAGACGGCTCCTTGCCTGATGTGGCCAGGGCCGACCTGCTCCTCATGGTCAAGGCTTTTTCCAATCCTATGGGCATGCTTTACGGCAAGGCCGTCCACGATAAAATGACCGAAATGGCCGAGCGTGCCGCGCTGTTGTTCCCGAAGTCTTTTGGGTCGTTTTCGGGCGATTCCCGGGCGGAGGAGCCTTCGGCGGTAATCCCCGCGCCGCCGAACCGCTTCATACCCGGGGCCGCGCTGAACCAGTCTCCTGTAAACGACATTAAATCCCAATTGAGCGCGCTCGGCATCGAAGCGCGGCAAATCCACATTTTCGACGCCGGCGCCGGACGGCAAGCGCTATTCATAGAATTCAGCGGCCTCGCGGACGGCCGTGCCCCGATGTCCGGGGAAATTGCGTAGCGTAACCTAATTGGTGAGGGATTCATTCTAACTTTTTAGGCCGCGACTAGTTGCCTCACCTCCGCTTGCTCTTCGGTTCCAATCGCGGCCAGCGCAGGAACATTGCT